>SFQY01000040.1 GCA_004562395.1 bacterium
GGGATATATTTCTTACGCCAACTGCGGTCTGCCGTATTATATTGGTGATGTGATCACCGATCCCGAGGCTCTGACCCTCCAGACCCCGGAAAGTTTCTTCTCCCGCTTCCGGGTGACCATGAAGGTTCGCCATGAGGTCACGGCAATCCACCCTGACCGGAAATCCGTTTCCGTTCGGAATCTGGAAACCGGGGAAGTATTCGAGGAAAGCTACGATAAGCTGCTGCTCTCTCCCGGTGCAAAACCCACACAACCCCGGCTTCCCGGCGTGGGGCTTAATAAGCTCTTCACCCTGCGCACTGTGGAGGACACCTTCCGCATCAAAGAATTCATCCAAACCGACCATCCCAAATCCGCCGTATTGGCCGGCGGCGGCTTTATTGGTCTGGAGCTGGCGGAGAATCTGCGGGAGCTGGGAATGGAAGTCACCATTGTCCAGCGTCCGAAACAGCTTATGAATCCCTTTGACCCGGATATGGCTGCGTTCATCCACAATGAAATGCGCAGGAACGGTGTCAAGCTGGCGCTGGGACATACGGTGGAGGGGTTCGAGGAAAGAGACGGCGGCGTGGATGTGCTGCTGAAAGATGAGCAGCCCCTCCATGCCGATATGGTGGTGCTGGCCATCGGCGTTACCCCAGATACCGGTCTTGCCAAGGAAGCGGGACTGGAATTGGGAATCAAGGGCAGCATCCTGGTCAATGACCGGATGGAAACGACCGTTCCCGACATTTACGCCGTAGGCGATGCGGTGCAGGTGAAGCACTTTGTCACCGGGCAGGATGCGCTTATTTCTCTGGCAGGCCCCGCCAACAAGCAGGGAAGGATTGCGGCGGACAATATCTGCGGCGGAGACAGCCGGTATCCTGGCTCTCAGGGCAGCAGTGTCATCAAAGTATTTGATTTGACCGCCGCCACCACCGGCATCAACGAAACCAATGCGAAAAAAGCCGGGCTGGATGCGGACAAGGTCATTCTCTCCCCCATGAGCCACGCGGGCTATTATCCCGGCGGCAAGGTCATGACCATGAAGGTGGTCTTCGAGAAGGAAACCTACCGCCTGCTGGGAGCGCAGATCGTGGGCTACGAAGGCGTGGACAAGCGCATCGACGTACTGGCAACCGCCATTCACGCGGGAATGAAAGCCACCCAGCTGAAGGATCTGGACCTTGCTTACGCACCGCCTTATTCTTCTGCCAAGGACCCGGTGAATATGGCAGGATTTATCATCGACAACATTGCCAGCAGTACTCTGAAGCAGTGGCATCTGGAGGATGCCGCCGGGCTGCCCCGGGACGGCAGCGTGACCCTGCTGGATACCCGCACAGTGGAAGAATTCGCCCACGGACACATCGACGGCTTCACCAACATCCCGGTGGACGAGCTGCGGGAACGGTTGGGTGAACTGGACAAGAGTAAGCCTGTCTACGTCATCTGCCAGAGCGGCCTGCGCAGCTACATCGCCTGCCGCATCCTGGCCGGAAACGGCTATAACTGCTACAACTTCTCCGGCGGCTTCCGGTTCTATGACGCGGTAACGCATGACCGCTGCCTCATCCAGTCGGCAACCGCCTGCGGGATGGATCAATGAAATATGCCCACGGATCATCAAAGTCCGTGGGCATATTCCTTATGTACCGTATTGTTTCTGCATTGCCGCCCTGTTGGTAATTTCCACTGTTCCTCGGGCGAGCTTCACCAGCCCCTCGTTCTGGAAATAACGCAGCATCCGGGTCACTACCTCCCGTGGATTACCCAGGTGACTGCCGATGGTCTCGTGGGTGATCTTCAGGACATCCGTTCCCTCCAGCGCACTTTCTTCCAGCAGGAAGCCTGCCAGCCGCTGGTCAAAGCGCTTCCACAGAATCTGCTCCAGCAGCCACATGACATCGGAAAATCTGCCTGCCATGACTTCATTCGTAAAATTTGCCAGCGGTGCGGACTGATCCATGACAGCTTTATAACTATCTGCGGGTATGATCCAAAGTTCAGTGTCCTTTTCCGCTTCAATCATCACCTCAAATTGAATGGAACGCATTATGCAGGAGGCGGAAAACAGGCAGATATCTCCCTCCAATAGGCGGTAAAGCGTAATCTCCCGCCCTTCCTCTGAAAGAATATACGCCCGCAGCTGCCCATGCTGCACCAAAAGCAAACCGGTACAGTCCATACTGCCGCTGTGAAGCAGCGTGCCTTTTGGGGTAGCACGCCGTATTGTACTCTCAATTAACGTCTCTTGCTGTCCGGACGCCAGCTGATTCCATATGGGAAAAAAGTCTCTCAGTTCCATACCACTGCCTCCTTCTTGCTGCCTCCAGTATAACCCTGTTTTCGACATAAGTCAATTATATTCTTGACATATGTCATATATAAAGGTATACTAATTTTGATAAACCATGGGACAAGGAGGTGCGCACGTTGCCAAGACCCAAAAAATGCAGAAGCGTCTGTGAGCTTCCCCGGACCCTGGCATTTTCGCCGGATGACCTGTCCGATTCCAGAGAGGCGGTCATCCTAACCGTGGAGGAATACGAAACCATTCGCCTGATTGACAAGGAGGGACTATCTCAGGAACAGTGCAGCGAGCGGATGCAGGTTGCCAGAACCACGGTGCAGCAGATCTATGCCAGCGCCAGGAAAAAGCTGGCGGATGTTCTGGTAGACGGCCTTCCGCTGCGGATTGCAGGTGGGGATTACCGGCTCTGCAACGGTGGGAGAAGCAATTGCGCTCACAGCGCCTGCTACAAACAAAAACTCAGTCAAATTTATGCAAAACCGAAAGGAGAAGCAATGATGAGAATCGCGGTAACTTATGAAAACGGAAGTGTTTTCCAGCACTTTGGCCATACGGAGCAGTTCAAAATTTATGATGTTCAGGATGGAAAAATCATTGCGTCAGAGGTGGTGGACACGGGTGGCAGCGGACACGGCGCGTTGGCGGGCGTGCTGAGTGCCCTAAACGTGGACGCTCTGATCTGTGGCGGCATCGGCGGTGGTGCCCAGATGGCGCTGGAAGCAGCGGGCATTCGGCTGTACGGCGGTGTATCCGGAAGCGCAGACGCGGCAGCAGAGGCACTGGCGGCAGGCAAGCTGGACTTCAACCCCGATGTCCGGTGTGATCATCACGACCACCATGGGGAAGGGCACACCTGCGGCTCTCACGGCTGCGGCAGCCATTCCTGCGGCTGAAATTCGGTATTCCTTTGGTGATAACATCACGGATTTGAGGTCTGTGATTTTATAAGATATCTATGAAGGAGGCGAGAGAAACCTATGAAACAAATGTCATGTTCCATCTGTTCCTACACCTACGACGAGGCGAGGGGCCTCCCGGAGGCAGGAATCGCACCGGGCACCAAATGGGAGGATCTTCCGGAAGACTGGAAGTGCCCCCTGTGCGGCGCAAGCAAATCCGATTTCCGGGAGAAAACCGAACAGGCCGCGCCTGCCACTGCGCTGGACAAGCCCCATGTGGAGAAGGAGCTGTCTGCTATGGAAATGAGCATCATCTGCTCCAATCTGGCCCGGGGCTGTGAAAAGCAGTATTTGCCCCAGCAGGCAGAGGACTTCCGAAAACTGGCGGATTTCTTCCGTTCAAAAGCAGAACCCGCGCAGGATGCCGGCATTCAGAAGCTGCTGGAGCTGATTGAACAGGACTTGTCCGTGGGCTATCCCTATGGTAATGCGGTGGCTGCCGAAAAACCGGATCGGGGTGCGCTCCGCTGTCAGGTATGGAGCGAAAAGGTCACCCGGATGTTGAAATCCCTGCTGACCCGCTACCAGGCTGAGGGCGAGAAAATGCTCCAGAACACCGGTGTCTGGGTCTGCTCGGTATGCGGCTTCGTCTATGTTGGCGACTGCGCGCCGGAGTTGTGTCCTGTGTGCAAGGTGCCGAGCTGGAAGTTTGAAAAAGTGGAGAGGAGGGTGTGAATATGGGAGAGAAATATGCGGTAAGAAATCTGCGGCTGTGTACGAAGGACTGCCTGTGCCTCTACGTCTGTCCCACTGGGGCAACGGATACCGAGAACAGCATCATTGATCCGAAAAAATGCATTGGCTGTGGCGCCTGTGCGGCAAGCTGTCCGTCCTCGGCAATCTCCATGGTGCCGAAAGAGCTGCCGCCCCAGCAGCCCAAAGAGGACAAGGTAGTGGAGGCCCTGCGGGGTTTGATCCAGAGCAAGGCAGCGGCGGAAATCGTTGCGTCCCAACTTCCGGATGCGCTGAGCGCCGCCGTAGAAAAGTCCTCCCGGCTGATGGCGGAGGATTTGTGTCGGGAGGCGGGATTTATGCTTCCCCAGAGCGGCAATACCAGATCTTTCCTGGAAGGCATCAAAACATACCCTGACATCCCAACGGATGTGGTCGATTCTTTATTACATACCATTCAATTCAATGAAAAAACGGAGGAAACAAAAATGGAAAAATGGAAATGCAGCGTCTGCGGTTACATTCATGAGGGCCCTATGGCCGAGGATTTCAAGTGCCCCATCTGCAAGCAGCCCGCAAGCAAGTTTGTGAAGATTGAGGAAGCCGCTGCTCCCGCCAAGAACCCCTACGCTGGCACCAAGACTGAGAGAAATTTGTGGGAAGCCTTTGCCGGTGAATCTCAGGCACGGAATAAGTACACCTACTTTGCCTCTGTTGCCAAGAAGGCGGGCTACGAGCAGATTGCCGCCCTGTCGAGGGCGAGAATGCCGAGTGGACGGATATGTATGACCGAATGGCGAAGGAAGCTGACGAGGAAGGCTTCCACGATCTTGCCGAGCAGTTCCGTGGGGTTGCTGCTATCGAGAAGGCCCACGAAGAGCGCTACCGCGCACTGCTGAAGAATGTGCAGACCAAGGCTGTCTTTGAGAAGAGCGGCGTCACCATGTGGGAGTGCCGCAACTGCGGTCATCTGGTGGTTGGCACCAAGGCTCCCGACGTGTGTCCCGTCTGCAAGCATCCGCAGGCCTACTTTGAGGTTCGCAAGGAGAACTACTAAGGGAACTATAAATAGATCGTCTGCAGATGAACGGCGGCTGAGCCGCATGACACACGAATGACCTCAGCCGTTTTATGAGTACGGTATAAAAAATCCCCAGGCTTCTCCTTGTCGGATGATGCCCTGGGGATTTTTTCGTTTTGAAATGAATACCCACAAACCATTTTCCATTTGTGGGTACTCATTTCAAAACGAGCTGGGATTCCAAAGGGATACTGTGGAGGAGAAGAATAGCCTATGGAAACTGGTTATGAGAAGGGCAACGATTTATCGGGAACCCGAGGGGGAAATGCGTATTCACATTTATCCAAACCTTCCAAGGTAACGCACCATCCATAGGCGGGCAATACCACAAATATAAGAAAAATCCACGCCGATCTATCGACTATAGCCCCCTTTCATGGTATAATACAAAAAACTGACTATGAAAGGGGGCTATCATCATGCCCGAGCAGCCGAGAAAGACACCCTGTGGTATTGGTGTGTTAGCCCATGTGGACGCG
The DNA here is from genome assembly GCA_004562395.1 of bacterium. Taxonomy (GTDB): domain Bacteria; phylum Bacillota; class Clostridia; order Oscillospirales; family Oscillospiraceae; genus Faecousia. The sequence continues at coordinate 5,488 of SFQY01000040.1, forward strand.
GGGAAGACGACGCTGTCGGAGGCGCTGCTCTACCGCAGCGGGGCCAGGCGGACTCTGGGGCGGGTGGACCATCAGGACGCGTTTCTGGATACCCATGAGCTGGAGCGGGCCAGGGGCATTACGATTTTCTCCAAGCAGGCCATTCTGGAGACGCCCGGCCGGGAGATCACCCTCATCGACACCCCGGGCCATGTGGATTTCGCCCCGGAGGCGGAGCGGACCATGCCGGTGCTGGACTGCGCGGTGCTGGTCATCAGCGGCACCGACGGGGTCCAGGCCCACACCCTGACCCTGTGGCAGCTGCTGGAGCGCTATGAGATCCCGGTGTTTCTGTTCGTCAACAAGATGGACCTGCCGGGAACGGACCGGGCAGCCCTGCTGAAGCAGCTGCAGGATCGGCTGTCGGCGGCCTGTGTGGATTTTACCGATGGGACGGAAGCGGCGGCGGAGGCCTGCGCCCTCTGCGACGAGGCGCTGCTGGAAAACTATCTGGAAACCGGGGTGGTGACCCGGGGCAATATCCGGGGGCTGGTGTCCCGGCGGAAGCTGTTCCCCTGCTGCTTCGGCTCCGGACTGCGGCTGGAGGGGGTGGATACCCTGCTGGAGCTGCTGGACCGGTACGCTCCGGAGCCGGAATACCCCGAGGCCTTCGCCGCCCGGGTTTACAAAATCTCCCGGGATCCCCAGGGCAACCGCCTGACCTGGCTGAAGGTCACCGGCGGGAGCCTGAAGGTCCGGTCTTCTTTGTGTTATGTCAACCGAAACGGCGAGGCCCGGGAGGAGAAGCTCTCCCAGCTGCGCCGCTACAGCGGCGAAAAATTCACCCCGGCGGAGGAGGTCCGGGCGGGGGAAACGGCGGCGGTGACGGGGCTGTCCGAAACCTTCGCCGGGCAGGCTCTGGGGGCGGAGCCGGTCCGGGCGGTCTATGCCCTGGAGCCGGTGATGACCTATCGGGTGAACCTGCCCCCGGGCTGCGACCCGGCTCTGACCCTGCCCAAGCTGCGGCTGCTGGAGGAGGAGGAGCCTCAGCTGCACCTGCTGTGGGAAAACGACCAGATCCACGTCCAGATCATGGGCCGGGTGCAGCTGGAGATTTTCCGCAGTCTGGTGCGCCAGCGCTTCGCTCTGGAGGTGACCCTGGACGACCGCCGGGTCTTTTACAAGGAGACCATCGAAAACACCGTGGAGGGTGTGGGCCACTATGAGCCTCTGCGCCACTACGCCGAGGTCCACCTGCTTCTGGAGCCCCTGCCCCGGGGCAGCGGGCTGGTCTTCGGCACCCTCTGTCCCACGGACGTGCTGGACGGGAATTACCAGCGCCTGATCCTGACCCATCTGGAGGAGAAGGTCCACCGGGGCGTTCTCACCGGCGCGCCCATTACGGATATGAAGATCACCCTGCTGGTGGGCAAGGCCCACTTGAAGCACACCGAAGGGGGCGATTTCCGCCAGGCTACCTACCGGGCGGTGCGTCAGGGCCTGATGCAGGCACGATCCGTGCTGCTGGAGCCCTGGTATGCCTTCACCCTGATCCTTCCCACGGAGCAGGTGGGCCGGGCCATCACCGATATCCGGGCCATGAGCGGCGAGTTTGAGCCGCCCCAGGCATCCGGGGAGCTGTCCACCCTCACGGGACGGGTCCCGGCGGCGGAACTCAAGGACTACGCCGAGACGCTGGCGGCCTACACCCAGGGCCGGGGACGGCTGCAGCTAACCCTCATCGGCTACGCCCCCTGCCACAACACCGACGCGGTGGTGGAATCGGCCGGCTACGACCCCGAGGCGGATCTGGACAACACCCCGGATTCCGTGTTCTGCGCCCACGGGGCGGGCTTCTGCGTCAAGTGGGACCGGGTCCCGGAATACATGCATCTGGAAAGCGGCCTCCGGGAGGAAAAGCCCCCCCAGATCATCACCCGCAACGTTCGCTCCGACGAAAAGGAGCTGGAGGCCATCATGGAGCGGGAGTTCGGCCCCATCCGCCGCCCCCAGTACCGGCCCGCCGCCAACCGCCCGGCCACGGAGGAGATCCCCATCCGGCCCCCCAGGCAGAAGTACATTCTGGTGGACGGCTACAACATCATCTTCGCCTGGGAGGAGCTGGCGGCTCTGGCAAAGGATGACCTGGACGCCGCCCGGCGGCGGCTGTGCGACCTTCTGTCCAGCTACGCGGGCTTTACCAAATGCCGCCTGGTGGTGGTATTCGACGGCTACAAGCAGAAGGGAAATCCCGGGGAAAAGCGGCAGCTGCACAACATTCAGGTGGTCTATACCCGGGAGGGCGAGACTGCCGACGCCTACATCGAGGAGCTGGCCAGCCAGATCGGCAGCAGCTACGCCGTCCGGGTCGCCACCTCCGACGGCCTGGTGCAGCTGTCCTCCTTCCGCAGCGGCGTTTTGCGGATGTCCGCCAGGGAGCTGCGGGAGGAAGTGGAACGGGCCAGGAAGGAAATGGAAATCCACTTCCACCAGTGAACCCGGCGAAAAATGTCTTCCCTTTTCCCTGGGGATGGAGTATAATGAAGAAAAGCACCGGATTGTCCCGGAAAATACACCACACAGGAGGAATCTTTATGAACAATCTGCCCCCGAACAGTGACTCCAAGGCCAAGAGCCGCCAGGAGTGGCTTGCCCGATTCGACCGGAATGTGGAGAGCATTTTCCGCAGGATCCTGCATCTGCTGGAGCATGTGATTGCCGCTGTGGCGATCGTGGTGCTGTTGGCGGGCATCGGGGTGGAGATCAGCCGCATGTTCACGCAGGCCCATTATTTCGTCGAAGTGGAGGAGGTCCTGACCCGGCTCCTGACCCTGGTGGTGGGACTGGAATTTGTCAAGATGCTGGTGGACATCACGCCTGCCAACATTACTGAGGTCCTGGCTGTGGCCATTACCCGCCATGTGATCCTGAACCATGAAAATCCCATCAACAATCTGATCTGCGTGGCCTGTATCGCGGGCCTGTTTGCCATCCGCCGGTTCCTGGTCCGCCGCAGCGAGCTGCAGGAGGAAATGGCGGAAGAATAAATTCCCACGCCCCGCTCCCGGCCCGGCCGTGGAAGCGTTGGGACGCGGACGTTATTGAGGAGGCTTTTTTATGTGGTTTGTCTTTGCGCTGGGCAGCGCCCTGTTTGCGGCCCTGACGTCCATACTGGCCAAGGTGGGCATTGACGGCGTCAATTCCAATCTGGCGACCGCCATCCGGACGGTGGTGGTGCTGGTGATGGCCTGGGGCATGGTGTTCCTCACCGATGCCCAGAACGGCATTTCCTCCATCAGCCGGAAAAGCTGGATATTTCTGATCCTGTCGGGTCTGGCCACTGGGGCCTCCTGGCTGTGCTATTACCGGGCGCTGCAGATTGGGGACGCCTCCAAGGTGGTGCCGGTGGACAAGCTCAGCGTGGTCATTACCCTGATCCTGGCCTTCACCTTTCTCCATGAGAAATTTACCTGGAAGTCCGGCCTGGGAGCGGCCCTCATCACCCTGGGTACCTTGCTGATGATTCTGTGATACTCTGATATGCCAACGAAATTCCCCCCGAGGCGGAAACCGATCCGCTTCGGGGGTTTTTGCCGGCTGATCGTTTGTCTTATGACGTCAGTTCATTGGTTCCACTGGCGCGTTAGCACCCAAGCCTTCTCCTTGAGGAGAAGGTGCCCCAGGCCGCAGCCTGGGGCGGATGTGGTGTGCGGTACACAGTCGCGATGATCGGGACATTTCGGCGAAAACGTACCGCTGTAACACCACATCAGTCTCTGGTGGAATCATCACGCATTCGTACGATAAACGGTCATTTTCAGTGGGGGTGGGCTGGGGAAGCATTTTTAGGAGGATGGCAGCTGGGTCTGGAGGCTGCGCAGGAGGGACTCGCACAGCTGCCGCTGGATGGCTTCCAGGGCGTCCACCATGATTTCCAGGTCCGGGTCCTCCCCGGTTTGCTCCACCCCAAGCCGCCGGCAGAGCCGTTCATAGGCTTCCCGCATCCGGCAGTACTCCCTCTCGCAGGGGCTCTCCGGAGCAAAGGCGTTCTCCACCCAGGGCACAGCGTCCCCGGGGCCCAGATGCCCCAGAAGGGACAGATAGATATCCTCAAAATCTGCCATTTTTCTCACCTCTATTTTGATAATATACTTAGTATACCAGATATTTATGGCCTCGTCAACGGAAAAGGTATACCATGTATACAGGTGATGAAAAATGAAGAAAACAGAATATATTACTTATCGTACGGATGCAAATATAAAGTCCGTACTGACCAAAATTGCTGCTGAGAAGAAATGGAGCATTTCTCAGCTTTCCGAGGAGATCATCCGCCAGTGGCTTCAGGAAAAGCGCCCGGAGCTGTTGGAGGAGGAATGAGCGTCTCTTCTCCCAAAGAAACAAAATCCCCCCGAGGCGGACATGCTTTCCGTTTCAGGGGGATTTTTCGTTGAGGGAAGGCGCCAACGGTCAAGGATTCCCGCAAAACCATAAAATGGAATGTGCTTATCGGTTTCCCTCGGCAAGCCGATAAATTGGAATTTGACGTTATCATAATTCGTAGGGCGGGGTCATGACCCCGCCGACCCGCTGCGAGTTTCCGACCAGTTGGTTGAACGGAAAATGGCTCGTTCATACCGTAGGGCGGGGGCTTGCCCCCGCCAAAACGTAACTTTTTTCTGGCGATTCCGTTGAATGATCCCCGGTCAAAAACCGAAACCTGGTCGGCGGGGTCATGACATAAGCCCTACGCCCCGCCAAACACCAATTTATCGGGCAGCTGAGGAAAACCGATATGCACAAAATGGAAAATGATTGTTTATCCTTTCGTCCCTCATCAGCAGCTGGTGACATTGCCGGGGGGATGGGTCACAGGCCGTAGACCAGCCAGATGTAGATGTACGCCGGGAGGATGGCGGCCAGGGTGAAGGGGATGCCGATCTTGAAGAAGTCCCGGTTGGCCACTTCATAGCCCTCCCGGCGCAGGATGCCGATGGCGGCGATGTTGGCGGAGGCGCCGATGGGGGTGATGTTGCCGCCCAGGGTGGCTCCGGAGAGGAGGCCGAAGTACAGCGGCGTGGGGTCGCAGCCCATGGCCGCCGCCAGGCCGCCGATCACCGGGATCATGGTGGCCACATAGGGGATGTTGTCGATGAAGGCGGAGATCAGCACCGAGGCCCAGACGATGATGGTATACATCCGGAAAACGCTGCCGCCGCCCAGATGGGCCAGCAGTCCCGCCAGGGCGTCTATAACTCCCTCGTGGGTGATGCCGCCGATCATCAGGAACAGGCCCACCAGCAGACCCAGAGTCTCAAAATCGATGGCCTTTAAAGGATCCGTCACGGCCTGCGGTTTCCTGTATCTGACCAGATTATAGATCAGGCCCACAACGAACAGGGCGCAGCAGATGATGCCGTTGGTCTCGGAGGGCAGGTTCCAGCTTTCCGGAGCGAAGGAGGCGCAGATCAGCAGCAAAATCGCGCCGAAGAGCAGGCAGGTGGGGATGTAATCCGTGACCGGTGTCAGGGCGCCGGTGCCGGGAACGGCCTCCTTTTCCTTCCGGAACAGGAAGTACACGATGCAGGCCGAAAGCACCGCTCCCAGCTCCACCGCGAAGAAAATGGAGGGCTTTCCCTGATACCAAAAGAAGTCCATGAAGCTCATGTCCAGGGCGGAGCCCAGCATGATGGCGGTGGTATCGCCCACCAGGGTGGCCGCGCCCTGGAGGTTGGAGGACACGGCGATGGAAATGAGAATGGGTACCGGGTTGGTTTTCAGCTTGCGGCAGATCTCCAGGGCCACCGGCGCCACCATCAGCACCGTGGCCACGTTGTCCACGAAGGCGGAGATGATCCCGGCAAACAGGCTCAGGCATACGGCGGCCCACTGGATATTGGGCACCCGGGCCATGATCATGTCCGCCATCCGGGCGGGCATCCGGCTGTCAATAAACAGCTGCACCAGACCCATGGTACCGCCGATCATCAGCAGCACGTTAAAGTCCAGGGAGGGCAGGATCTGATTTCCGGGCAGCATCCCGGAGATAACAAACAGCACTCCGGAGGCCAGGGCGATGTAGGGGCGGTACTTGCCGAAGGTCAGCATCAGCACGTAGGTGACGGCAAACAGAGCGATGGCAGGCAGCATGGGCATTCGTTCCTTTCCTTTTGCCGGCGGGCCGGCTTTTTGCTCCATTATACCCGCTGGACCCTGCCCGGGCCAGTCAAGATGCGGTTAAGGAACGGAGGGAAAGAAAACGCGGAACGAAAAGGCAAACTGTGCTTATCGGTTTCACTCAGCAAGGGAGAAAATTGGAATTTGTAAGGATGAGTACCGCATAATGCCTTCCCCCGGGGGAAGGTATTGTGCGGCACTCATCCTTACAAACACCAATTTATCGGGCAGCTGCATAAAACCGATATGCACAGTTTGCATTTGGCCTTCCCCATCCCCTGTGGAAAGGCCGGAGGCGGCGGGGTGGGTTACTCGTCCAGCATCCGGTAGCCTACGCCCAGCTCGTTGACCACGTAGCGGTTGTCGCCAGGACGGCAGCCCAGCTTTTTGCGGATGTTGGCCATGTTCACCTGGAGCTTCTTCACGCTTCCGTCGTCCAGGCTGCCCCAGATGGAGCGGATGATGGAGGCGTAGGTCATGACCTTTCCGGTGTGGAGGCTCAGCAGGGAGAGAATGTTGTATTCCGTCTGGGTCAGATGGACCGGACGGCCCTCCACACTGACCTGGCGGCGGTCATAGTCGATGACCAGTCCGTCCGCCTGAAAGCACCCGGCCCGGTCGGGGGCGCGGCTGATGCGCAGGGCCGCCCGGATCCGTGCCAGCAGCTCCGCCGTGCCGAAGGGCTTGGTGATGTAATCGTTGGCTCCCGCGTCCAGAGCGGCTACCTTGTCGATCTCGTCGGAGCGGGCGGACAGGACGATGATGGGTACGGCGCTGTCCCGCCGGACCCGGCGGATGAACTCCGCTCCGTCCATATCCGGCAGTCCCAGATCCAGCACCACCAGGTCCGGGGTGTGGGAGGTGAACACCAGCAGCCCCTGGCCGCACCGGCCGGCGGTCAGAACCTGGTAGCCCCCGGTTTCCAGCACGGTCTGGACAAAACCGGCGATGCTGGAGTCGTCCTCCACGATCAGAATTTTATATTTGTTGTTCCCCATGTGTTTCCTCCTCTATGGCCAGGGTAAAGCGGAAGGCCGCGCCGCCCTCGGGGCGGTTCCAGGCCCGGATCTGGCCGCCGTGGGCCCGGATGATGGCGCTGCACACCGCCAGGCCGATGCCCATGCCGCTGCGGCCGGAATCCGCCGGGCTTTCCCGGTCCAGCAGTCCCGTAAACAGCCTGGGCAGACGTTCCTCCTGGATGCCGCAGCCGTCGTCCTCCACGGTAAAGACCGCCTGGTTCTCCCGGACCGTCACCCGCAGCCACAGATGCTGCATACCCTGGGCGTGGAACACCGCGTTTTCCAGCAGGTTCATCAGCACCTGCTGAATGAGCATGGGATCCATGGGCACGCTGACGAATTCCTCGGGAAGCTCCGCCTCCACGTTCTGGGCCGGATAGTGCTTGTGAAATTTTACCAGCACCGCGTCCACCAGCTCCTCCAGCACCGTGTCCTGCTTGGCAAGCTCCATCTGCCCCGCGTCCACCCGGGTCACGGACAGCAGATTTTCCACCATCCGCACCAGCCACTGGGCGTCGGCACAGACATCGGCCAGCATTTTCTGCTGCTTCTCCCGGGGGATCCGGTCGCCGTTTTCCACAATGGCGGAGCAGGCGCCGTAGATGGAGGTCAGGGGCGTGCGCAGGTCGTGGGACACCGCCCGCAGAAGATTGCCCCGCATCCGCTCCGTTTCCGCCTCCGCCTTCATCTGCTCCTGGCGCTTGAGCTTGGTGGTCAGGGTCCCCGTAAGGCTGGCCACGATGAGCATGACCACCGCGGAGGCGATGCACTCCGGGGAGATCAGGTCAAAGGCCCAGTAGGGAAAGGTAAAGGCGTAGTTCACGGCCAGCACGCTGATCAGGGACGCCGCGATCCCCCAGAAATAGCCCTGGGTCCGCCAGGACACCAGAAATACCCCCAGCACGAAGATGGTGGGGACCATGGTCCGGGTGCTGAAGCGCTCCATCAGGAGCAAATTCACGCCGAAGGCTCCCACCAGAGTCACCGCTGTAAAAAGGCCGTCCCACAGCGGCCGCTTGTTTCGTTTCATCGGTCTCACCTCATGGTTTTATTATACCATCGATTGCCGCCGAATCCTACCCCCCGGGGGTGCTGCCGGGAATCCCCGCCGGTAAAAAAACGGTTAAGATTCTTCCGGGACAGCCTTCGCCCGGATACGGAAACGTGTCGGAATTGTTGGGATCTTCCCGAAAAAATTCCACAAAAACCGGGAATACTTCCGAAAAAGAAAGCATAAACTCCGAAATACCGGGGGCGTTTTTCCGGTTCGCCTCCGGGTTTTATATGGTTATTTGACCGTGAAAAACAATTATATAGTCCTTATGTGGGTTGAATCGATAAAAATGTATTGAATTTTGAAAGAATTGGCGTTTTTATCCCATTTTTGGAAAATCATCCGGAAAAAATTGTGTTATTTACACAGAATTTACTCGTTTTTGAGAGTTTCGTCAATTGACCGGCGCTTATTTTTCTGGTATGATTATCCCATCAATCAGGAAAGGAGGCAGCAACATGAATTGGGCTGCAATTGTATGGCTGGTGCTGATGGTTTTCTTCCTTCTGGCGGAGGCCGCTACCGTGTCCATGGTGTCCCTCTGGTTCGCGGCGGGGGCGCTGGGGGCCATGATCATCAGCCTGCTGCACGGGGCTTTGGGACTTCAGATCGCCGCGTTTGTGATCGTGTCCGGCGTTCTGCTGGCGCTGCTGCGGCCCCTGGTCCGCAGATTCGTAACACCCAAGGTCACATCCACCAACGTGGACGCGGTGGTCGGCTCCACGGGAATCGTCACCGCTGCCATCGATAACGTGGCCGCCGTGGGCCAGGTAAAGCTGGGGGCCATGGTCTGGACCGCCCGGAGTACCTCCGGCGCTCCCATTCCGGAAGGCACCCGGGTCCGGGTTGACCGCATTGAAGGCGTCAAGGCCTTCGTTTCCCCCGCGGAAGTCACCGCCAACGTATAACACATTCATACATCAGGAGGTAGTATTATGGGATTCATCATTTTAGTGCTGTTCATCATTCTGTTCATCATCATCGTCACCAATATTTCCGTGGTTCAGCAGTCCCGGGCCTACGTCATCGAGCGGCTGGGCGCCTTCCATCAGGTCTGGGGTGTGGGCCTGCACTTCAAGGTCCCCTTTATTGACCGGATCGCCCGGCGGGTCAGCCTGAAGGAGCAGGTGCTGGACTACCCTCCCCAGCCGGTGATCACCAAGGACAACGTCACCATGCAGATCGACACCGTGGTCTATTTCCAGATCACCGACCCCAAGCTCTATGCCTACGGCGTGGAGCAGCCCATGGCCGCCATGGAGACCCTCACCGCCACCACCCTGCGTAACATCATCGGCGACCTGGAGCTGGATCAGACCCTGACCAGCCGGGACGTGGTGAACACCAAGATGCGGGCCATCCTGGACGAGGCCACCGACCCCTGGGGCATCAAGGTCAACCGGGTGGAGCTGAAGAACATTCTGCCTCCCCAGGACATCCAGAACTCCATGGAGAAGCAGATGAAGGCCGAGCGTGACCGCCGTCAGGCCATCCTCCAGGCCGAGGGCCAGAAGAAGTCCGCCATCCTCATCGCCGAGGGCGAAAAGGAATCCGCCATCCTCCGGGCCAGTGCCGAGAAGGAAGCCGCCATTCTGAAAGCCGAGGCCGAGAAGCAGGCCGCCATCCTCCGGGCCGACGGTGAAGCTCAGGCCATCCTGGCAGTTCAGAAGGCCATGGCCGACTCCCTGGCCCTGCTGAACGAGAAGGCCCCCAACGACCAGGTGATCAAGCTGAAGTCCATCGAGGCCATGCAGAAGATCGCCGACGGCAAGGCCACCAAGATCATCATTCCCAGCGAAATGCAGGGTCTGGTGGGCATGGCCAACGGAATCGTCGAGGGCATAAAGGAGTAACCCTTGAGTACCCTTCGAAAACTGCTGCTGGCCGCCTTTCTGGCGGCGATCCTGGCAGTGATCCTCCTGACCTGGGGCAGCGTCGGCAGCGGCATCCTGGTACTGGCCCTGATCATTACCGGCGGCTATCTGCTGCTGCGGTGGTTTCTGGATACCCACGATCCCGACGACTACCGAATGGAGGATTGATGCGGCAAAAGCTGAGGACCGTTGTCACCCCGGTTCCCGGGCAATATGACCAATAACCCTTCACGTCCCCGGCGGCTCCGCCGGGGACGTTTCCTGTTATCATCGGCTGCAAAGTCGTAAATGATCGTTTAGCGCACCATCTAGCAAACAATGCCGCCCTACGTTGGGTGCTGCGATAAACGATCATTTACCAAATTGCCGCACCCATGGTCGAGGGGCCCAGAGGATGTAAGTCCAGCGCGGGAGTTCGTAACGCATTAGCCGCGGGCCTTGCCTATAAACGATCATTTCGCTGAGTTAAGCTGATAAACATTTTATAAAAAACGCTCCGGAGGGCGGATGCCTTCCGGAGCGTTGGGGGAAAAGCGGGTTATGAGACGGTTTTTCCGCCTTGGATCAGAAGCCGAAATAACGCTTGGCGTTGTTGGAGGAGATGTCCTGCACCAGCTTGCCCAGGGCATCCATGTCGGCGGGGTACTCGCCGTTTTCCACCCAGGTGCCGATGAGGTTGCACAGAATCCGGCGGAAATACTCGTGGCGGGTGTAGCTGAGGAAGGACCGGGAGTCGGTGAGCATACCGATGAAGTTGCCCAGCAGTCCCAGGTTGGCCAGGGAGGTCATCTGCTCGATCATGCCGGTCTTGGTGTCGTTGAACCACCAGCCGGAGCCGTGCTGGATCTTGCCGGGGACCTCGGGACCCTGGAAGGCGCCCAGGAAGGTGCCCAGCTGGGCGTTGTCGCCGGGATTCAGGGAGTACAGAATGGTCTTGGGCAGGGCGTCCTCGCTGTACAGCTTGCTCAGGACCTTGGTCAGGGCCTCGCCGGAGTCGGTGATGGCGATGCAGTCAAAGCCGGTGTCGGGACCCAGCTTGCGGAACATGGCCTCGTTGGTGTTGCGCAGGCAGGAAAAGTGGATCTGCATGACCCAGCCCCGCTTGGCGTATTCCCGGCCGCAGTGCAGCAGCAGCGCGGTCTTGTAGGCGTCGATCTCCCGGGTGGTCAGGGCCTCGCCGGCCATGCCCTTCTTGAAGATGGCGGTGAGCTCCTCGTCGGTGGCCTCCACATAGGGAACGTAGCCCAGGCCGTGGTCGGAGGCGCGGCAGCCGTTGGCGGCGAAGTGGTCGATCCGGGCGGTGAGAGCCTTGCGGACGCAGTTGATGCAGCCGAATTCAAAGCCCACGACGGATTCCAGCTTGTGGATGTACTCGGGGAAGGTAGCCTTCTCGATGTCCAGAGCCTTGTCGGGACGGAAGGAGGGGCAGACCTTGGTCTCCATGGTGGGGTCGGCGGCCAGCTTGGCGTGGAACTCCAGGGAGTCGATGGGATCGTCGGTGGTGCCTACCATGAACACGTTGGACTGACGGATCAGGCCCCGGGCGGTCATGTTGGGATCGTTGCGCAGCTTGTCATTGGCCAGGTTCCAGACCTCCTCGGCGGTGTCGCCGTTGAGGACGCCCTGGTAGCCGAAGTAGCGCTGCAGCTCCAGGTGGCACCAGTGGTACATGGGGTTGCCGATGCACTTGGGCAGAGCCTCGGCGAACTTCTGGAACTTCTCCCGGTCGGAGGCGTCGCCGGTGATGTACTTTTCTTCCACGCCGTTGGAGCGCATGACGCGCCACTTGTAGTGATCGCCGCCCAGCCAGACCTGGGTGATGTTGTCAAAACGGCGGTCCTCCCAGATCTCCTGGGGATTGATATGGCAGTGGTAGTCCAGAATGGGCATCTTGGACGCGTAATCGTGATAAAGGACCTTCGCGGTGTCGTTGGACAGCAGGAAGTCCTTATCCATAAACTGCTTCATGGGAATTACCCTCTTTCCTTCAAATTTGATCCGCGGCAGGGCCGCGAGTCATTCTGTTTTATTGTGTGCATAGCGGTCTTGCTCGGCTGCTTGATAAATAGGTGTTTGTAAGGATGAGTGCCGCACAATACCTTCCCCCGGGGGGAAGGGGGACCGCGAAGCGGTGGATGAGGAATGGCGACACCTTACCATTCGCAATGGGGTCCATTCAAACGGTACGACCTTTCCCAATATACCTTTTTAACGAAATGCGTACCGATTCGGAACAGATCGCCGTTCCTCATCCGCCCCAGTGTGCGCACTGGGGCACCTTCC
>SFQY01000093.1 GCA_004562395.1 bacterium
TTTCTGGATGCGGTGAACTTCGTCAACGGAAACAGTGACGCCGATCCGGAGCAGGAGGTGATCAGCCGCTGGCGCATCGAGCAGTGCAGCGAACTGAGCGCGGTGAGTGCCTCCTTTGTACTGTCCACGCCGACGGAAACGGATGGCGCTGTTTTTCCGGGACGTATCATGCTGGCCAACACCTGCACCTGGACCTATCGCGGTGACGAGTGCGGTTATAGCGGTCCGGCTGTCGCGGATGAATATGACCAGCCAACGTCCGATATCACGAAGGATAAATGCAGCAAATGCCTGAGCGGTTGTAAGTTCCGCAATAACGTCGGCAACTTTGGCGGCTTCCTTTCCATTAACAAACTTTCGCAGTAAATCCCATGACACAGACAGAATCAGCGATTCTGGCGCACGCCCGGCGATGTGCGCCAGCGGAGTCGTGCGGCTTTGTGGTAAGCACGCCGGAGGGGGAAAGATATTTCCCCTGCGTGAATATCTCCGGTGAGCCGGAGGCGTATTTCCGTATGTCGCCGGAAGACTGGCTGCAGGCAGAAATGCAGGGTGAGATTGTGGCGCTGGTCCACAGCCACCCCGGTGGTCTGCCCTGGCTGAGTGAGGCCGACCGGCGGCTGCAGTGTTACACACTGTTCCGGGATGCTTATCATCTGGCGGGGATTGAGATGCCGGACTTTCATCGTGAGGATGACTGGTGGCGTAACGGCCAGAATCTCTATCTGGATAATCTGGAGGCGACGGGGCTGTATCAGGTGCCGTTGTCAGCGGCACAGCCGGGCGATGTGCTGCTGTGCTGTTTTGGTTCATCGGTGCCGAATCACGCCGCAATTTACTGCGGCGACGGCGAGCTGCTGCACCATATTCCTGAACAACTGAGCAAACGAGAGAGGTACACCGACAAATGGCAGCGACGCACACACTCCCTCTGGCGTCACCGGGCATGGCGCGCATCTGCCTTTACGGGGATTTACAACGATTTGGTCGCCGCATCGACCTTCGTGTGAAAACGGGGGCTGAAGCCATCCGGGCACTGGCCACACAGCTCCCGGCGTTTCGTCAGAAACTGAGCGACGGCTGGTATCAGGTACGGATTGCCGGGCGGGACGTCAGCACGTCCGGGTTAACGGCGCAGTTACATGAGACTCTGCCTGATGGCGCTGTGATTCATATTGTTCCCAGAGTCGCCGGGGCCAAGTCAGGTGGCGTATTCCAGATTGTCCTGGGGGCTGCCGCCATTGCCGGATCATTCTTTACCGCCGGAGCCACCCTTGCAGCATGGGGGGCAGCCATTGGGGCCGGTGGTATGACCGGCATCCTGTTTTCTCTCGGTGCCAGTATGGTGCTCGGTGGTGTGGCGCAGATGCTGGCACCGAAAGCCAGAACTCCCCGTACACAGACAACGGATAACGGTAAGCAGAACACCTATTTCTCCTCACTGGATAACATGGTTGCCCAGGGCAATGTTCTGCCTGTTCTGTACGGGGAAATGCGCGTGGGGTCACGCGTGGTTTCTCAGGAGATCAGCACGGCAGACGAAGGGGACGGTGGTCAGGTTGTGGTGATTGGTCGCTGATGCAAAATGTTTTATGTGAAACCGCCTGCGGGCGGTTTTGTCATTTATGGAGCGTGAGGAATGGGTAAAGGAAGCAGTAAGGGGCATACCCCGCGCGAAGCGAAGGACAACCTGAAGTCCACGCAGTTGCTGAGTGTGATCGATGCCATCAGCGAAGGGCCGGTTGAAGGTCCGGTGGATGGATTAAAAAGCGTGCTGCTGAACAGTACGCCGGTGCTGGACACTGAGGGGAATACCAACATCTCCGGTATCACGGTGGTGTTCCGTGCCGGTGAGCAGGAGCAGACACCGCCGGAGGGGTTTGAATCCTCCGGCTCCGAGACGGTGCTGGGTACGGAAGTGAAATATGACACGCCGATCACCCGCACCATTACGTCTGCAAACATCGACCGTCTGCGCTTTACCTTCGGTGTACAGGCACTGGTGGAAACCACCTCAAAGGGGGACCGGAATCCATCGGAAGTCCGCCTGCTGGTTCAGATACAGCGTAATGGTGGCTGGGTGACGGAAAAAGACATCACCATTAAGGGCAAACCACCTCGCAGTATCTGGCCTCGGTGGTGGTGGATAACCTGCCGCCGCGCCCGTTTAATATCCGGATGCGCAGGATGACGCCGGACAGCACCACAGACCAGCTGCAGAACAAAACGCTCTGGTCGTCATACACCGA
>SFQY01000041.1 GCA_004562395.1 bacterium
AAAACGGATTGCCACGTCGCTGCGCTCCTCGCAATGACAGAGGTAGACGGTACCTTGGTGCTTAAGTTGATGACATTGCCCCCCGGGGGAAGGTATTGTGCGGCACTCATCCCATCAAATTCCAATTGATCGAATAGCTGTGCAAAACCGATATGCACATTTTATTTTTCCAGATAGGGCTTCAGATACTGTCCCGTATAGCTGCCCTCCACTGCGGCCACTTCCTCGGGAGTTCCGGTGGCAACCACATAGCCGCCGCCGTCGCCCCCCTCCGGTCCCAGGTCGATGAGATAGTCGGCGGTTTTGATCACGTCCAGATTGTGTTCGATGACCAGCACCGTATTTCCGGCATCCACCAGACGCTGCAGGACTTCGATCAGCTTGTGGACATCGGCGGAATGGAGGCCCGTTGTGGGCTCATCCAGAATATAAATGGTCTTTCCGGTGGACACTCTGGCCAGCTCCGTTGCCAGCTTCACCCGCTGGGCTTCACCGCCGGACAGGGTCGTGCTGGACTGTCCCAGCTTCACATATCCAAGACCCACCTCCACCAGGGTCTGGGCCTTCCGCCGGATCTTCGGCAGATTCTCAAAGAAGTCCACTGCCTCCTCCGCGGTCATGTCCAGGACCTGGGCGATGTTCTTGCCCTTGTACTGAACCTCCAGGGTCTCCCGGTTGTACCGGCTGCCGTGACAGACCTCGCAGGGGACATAGACATCCGCCAGGAAATGCATCTCGATCTTCACCAGGCCGTCGCCGCAGCAGGCCTCACACCGTCCGCCCTTGACGTTGAAGGAGAACCGCCCCGGACCGTAACCCCGGATCTTGGCGTCATTGGTGGAGGCAAACAGGTCCCGGATGTCATTGAACAGGCCTGTGTAGGTGGCAGGGTTGGAACGGGGGGTTCTGCCGATGGGGCTCTGGTCAATATCGATAACCTTGTCCAGCTGTTCCACTCCCTCGATGCACCGGCAGGCGCCCGGATGGGTCCGGGCATGGTTCAGCTTCCCCAGAAGCGTCTTGTTCAGCACCTCGTTCACCAGGCTGGACTTTCCGGAGCCGGACACGCCGGTAACACAGACGAAGGACCCCAGAGGGATGTCCACATCGATATTCTTCAGGTTGTTTTCACTGGCTTCCCGGATCCGGAGGGTACCGCCGTTTCCCGCTCTTCTGGAAGAAGGGACGGGGATCTTCTTCACGCCGGAAAGATACTGGCCGGTAATGGACCGGGGGCAGGAGACGATATCCTCCAGAGATCCAGCCGCCACGATCTCTCCGCCGTGGCTTCCCGCGCCGGGACCTACATCCACGATATAGTCCGCCGCCCGCATGGTATCCTCGTCATGCTCCACCACGATCAGGGTATTGCCCAGATCCCGCAGGTGTTTCAGGGTCATCAGCAGCTTATCGTTATCCCGCTGGTGCAGGCCGATGGAGGGCTCGTCCAGAATATACAGCACTCCCATGAGGGAAGAGCCGATCTGGGTCGCCAGACGGATACGCTGGCTCTCACCGCCGGAGAGGGTGCCTGCCGCCCGGGAAAGCGTCAGATAGCTCAGTCCCACGTCGGACAAAAACTGCAGCCGGGAGCGGATCTCCTTGACGATCTGGGCTGCCACCAGGGCCATATTTCCCTCCAGGTGCAGCTCCTCCATGAATTTCAGCTCGTCCCGCACGCTCATGCGGCAGAAATCCATGATGCCGATGCCGCCCACGGTCACCGCCCGGGCAATATCGGAAAGGCGGTCCCCATGGCACTGGGGACAGGGGGCGGTGGCCATGCATTCCTCCAGCTCCTTGCGGACGGAATCCGACTGGGTCTCCTTGTAGCGGCGGGTGATGTTGTTCAGAATACCCTCAAAGGGCTGCTCCAGCACCCCCATGCCGGTGCCCCGGTTATAGGTCATGCGCAGCTTTTCTCCCTTGGTGCCGTACAGGATCACATCCATGACCGCCGGGGAAAGCTCCTTCACGGGAACGGTCAGGGAGAAGTGGTATTTCTGGGCCAGCGCCTCAAAATACATCCGGAAAATGGAATCCGTCCGGGCACTCTGCCAGCCGGAGGCCTGGATGGCCCCGTCGAAAATGGACTTGTCCTTATCCGGGATCACCAGGTCGGCATCCGCCACCAGCCGGAAGCCCAAACCAGTACAGCTGGGGCAGGCGCCGCTGGGGTTGTTGAAGGAGAACATTCTGGGCTCCAGCTCCGTCAGGCTGATGCCGCAGTCTTCACAGGCGTAATTCTGGGAAAAGCTCAGTTCCTCCCCGGTGGAGGGAAGCTCAATGGTGACCAGCCCTGAGGAATGGCTGCAGGCCGTTTCGATGGAGTCCGTCAGACGGCGCCGCAGGCCCTCCTTCAGCACCAGCCGGTCCACCACCAGATCGATGTTGTGCTTTTTATTTTTCTCGCACTTGATCTCTTCCGTCAGATCATACAGGATCCCATCCACCCGGACCCGGGCAAAGCCGGACTTTCTGGCATCCTCAAAAACCTTTTTATGCTCACCCTTTTTGCCCCGGATCACGGGAGACAGCACCAGGAAGCGGGTCCCCTCTCCCAGAGCCTCCACCCGGTCCACGATCTGATCGATGGTCTGGCGGCGGATCTCCCTGCCGCATTTGGGGCAGTGGGGAATGCCCACCCTGGCCCAGAGAAGGCGCAGATAGTCATATATTTCCGTCACCGTTCCCACGGTGGAGCGGGGATTCTTGGAGGTGGTCTTCTGGTCAATGGATATGGCGGGAGAAAGGCCGTCAATGGCGTCCACATCCGGCTTGTCCATCTGTCCCAGGAACTGCCGGGCGTAGGAGCTGAGGCTCTCCACATACCGCCGCTGTCCCTCGGCATAAATGGTGTCGAAGGCCAGGCTGGATTTTCCGGAGCCGGAAAGGCCGGTGAACACCACCAGCTTATCTCTGGGAATCGTCAGATTCACATTCTTCAGGTTGTTCTCCCGGGCACCCTGAATTCGGATCGTATCGTTCATAGCATACTCCTGTCTGTGTACAATTTCACTCCCAATAGTATATCACACATTTAAAAAAGTCACAAGCTATTTTTCAAACAAAATTTCGTTTTTCTGCTCTGCAGCCGGTGCCACGTCCTTGGATTTCCGGATAAAAACGTATGCTTTTCCTGGGAAAACGGTGTGGAATACCGCCCAGAACCCCTCTGTTTTATTGGTTTTTTTTGGGTATTTTTTCCGTTCTTCTCCTGTTGCATTTCCCGGGACAGGAATGATATAATAAGAAAAATACAGACCGTGTCCGATCCGGTTCTGACCGGGACGGTCAGTATGAAAAAAGCCTTCCGCCCGGTTTGCGGGCGATAAAAAGAATAAAGCGAGGTATGCATTCGATGATTGCTTACGGCGAAAACATCCAGGTTTTCAGCGGCAACTCAAATCCCGAATTTGCCAAAACCATCTGCAGAGAACTGGGCATTGAACTGGGCAAAGCGGATGTCAGGCAATTTGCCGACGGAGAGGCTTCCGTTTCCCTGGAGGAGACCGTCCGCGGCTCCGACGTTTTTTTGATTCAGTCCACCTGTAAGCCCGTCAACGACCATCTTATGGAGCTTCTGGTCATGATCGACGCCTGCCGACGGGCCTCCGCCGGGCGGATCACCGCGGTGATCCCCTACTTTGGCTACGCCCGCCAGGACCGCAAGGCCAAATCCCGGGACCCCATCTCCGCCAAGCTTGTGGCGAATATGCTCACCACCGCCGGCGCCAACCGGATCCTGACCATGGACCTCCACGCCGCCCAGATCCAGGGCTTCTTCGACATTCCGCTGGATCATCTGCTGGGCAATGTCACCTTCGTCAACTACTTCATGAAGAAATTTCCGGAGGATCGGTTCGATCACGAGGACTTCGTGGTTGTCTCTCCCGACGTAGGCTCCGTGGGCCGCGCCCGGAATTTCGCCGCCAAGGTCCATATGGGTCTGGCCATTGTGGACAAGCGCCGCCCCAAGGCCAACGTCTCCGAGGTCATGAACATCATCGGCGATGTCAAAGGAAAAACCTGCATTCTTTGTGACGACATGGTGGATACCGCCGGTTCCCTGTGCAACGCCGCCAAGGCCCTTGTGGAGCTGGGCGGCGCCCGGGAGGTCTACGCCTGCGCCACCCATGGGGTTCTGTCTGGCCCCGCCTACCAGCGGCTGGAGGAGAGTCCCATCCGGGAAATGGTCTTCCTGAACACCATTCCCGAAACCGGCAACACCGCCAGCGGCAAGTGCAAATTCCTGGATGTGGCTCCTGTCTTTGCCCGGGCCATCGAGCATATCCACGGAGGCACTTCCATTGCGGAGCTGTTCTGACCGATGCTGAACAAATCCTCCAACGAAAGCTGGCTCATCGTCGGGTTGGGCAATCCCGGCACCGAGTACCAGCGTACCCGCCACAACTGCGGCTTCCGGGCTCTGGATATTCTGGCGGAGCAGCTTGGCTGCAAGGTGGACAGGCTGAAATTTCAGGGCCTGTACACCCAGGTCAATTACGGCGGCAGAAAGCTTTTCCTGCTGAAGCCCCAGACCTACATGAATCTGTCCGGGCGTTCGGTTTTACAGCTCTCCGTCTATTTCGGTATCCCGCCTCAGCGGATTATCGTGATGTTTGACGACATCTCATTGGAGCCGGGACGGCTTCGGGTCCGGGCTGAAGGCTCTGCCGGCGGACACAACGGGATCAAATCCATCATTCAGGAGCTGGGCAGCCAGGCGTTTCCCCGGGTCAAGATCGGCGTCGGGGCAAAGCCGAATCCCGACTTTGACCTGGCTGACTGGGTACTTTCCACCTTCTCCGCCAGTGAGGAAAAGGCCCTTGCGGTATCGCTGAAAAACGCCGCCGAAGCGGCCCTCACCATCGTCGACCACGGCGTTCCGGAGGCGGCCAACCGCTTCAACGGAAGCAAACCATAGGAAAAATCCTGTCGAAAAAGCCACGGAAAGGGGGCATCCTGCCCTCTTTCCGCTTTGCCGCGTTCCCCAAACCATCCCATGACGCCAACCTTTCCTGCGAAAAGGATCGTTTCCAACCGCCCTGCGTTGGGTACGATGCGGGACGGCAGATGGTACGCAAGCCGGTCCTGTAACGGATCTTTTCTCCCGTGACCGAATCGTTGCCAAAAAAGAGGTAATGCATATGGAACAGCTTTTATCCCTGCTCAAAACCATACCCGAATACACCGCCCTGACGGCCTCTCTCCAGGCCGGGGAAAGCGCCGCCGTCACCGGTATCGGACAGATCAACCGCAGTCATATGATCGCGGGTCTGTGCCGGGATCTGAACCGGCCCATGGTCATCCTGTGCCAGGACGACATGGCAGCCCGGAGAATGCAGGAGGAACTGAAGGGCTTTCTGGGGGAATCGGCCCCCATTCTCCCCGGCCGGGAGCTGACTCTTTACGACGCCGCCGTGGTATCCCGTGCCTGGGAACAGAAGCGGCTGCGGCAGCTCTATGACCTGGCACAAGGCAGAACACCCCTTCAGATTCTGACCTGGGAATCCCTCAGCCTTCGTACCATGCCTCCCGCGGTGCTGATGGACGCGGCCTTTACTCTGGAGGTGGGGCAGGAATACACCCTGGAGGACTTGATCCGCAAGCTCACCGCGGCAGGCTACAGCCGCTGCGGCATGGTGGAGGGAAGCGGACAGTTCGCCATCCGGGGCGGAATCATCGATATCTTCTCCCCTGCCGCCGATCAGCCCATCCGTGCGGAATTTTTCGGAGACGAACTGGATACCATGGGCTATTTCGATCCCGACACCCAGCGGCGCAGCGAAAACATCGATTCCGTTACCGTGCTGCCGGTGGGCGAAACCCAACCCAGCCTCCATCCCAGGGGGATCCCGGGGCTGTGCAGGGATCTTTCCTCCCTCATCGCCCGTCAGAAGCGCAGGAAAAATCTCAACGAGCCCTTGATCGCCACCCTGGAAAAGGACCTGGAAAAGTACGAAAACGGGGTAAGCAATCCCGCTTCCGACCGGTATATGGCCCTGATTTATCCGGAAATGGCAACGGCCCTGGACTATCTGCCCAGGGATGCCGTTTTTGTCATCTGCGATCACGCCAGCCTTCACCGGGCTTCCCGGACCCGCACCGAAGAAGTTGGCATGCAGCTGGACAGCATGCTCCAGGGTGGTCTGGTGGCCGGGGAGCTTTGCGACTATGTGTGCCAGTGGGAGGATCTCTGCCGGAGACTCCGGGGCCGGACGGCTGTGTATTTTGACGCCTTCGGCGGCACCTCCTATCCCGAGGACTGTCCTCCCAAGCAGCTGTTCCCCATGACCGCCAAGCAGCTGCCCGGCTACGGCGGCAATCTGGACACCGCCGCCTCGGACCTGCTTCACTACCAGAAAATGGAATTCGGTTCTCTGGTTCTCTGCGGCTCCCGGCACCGTGCCGAGATGCTTCAGCAGATGCTCCGGGAGAAAAGCATCTCCGCCTTCCTGTGCATCCCCCTGACCTCTCTTCCCAAACCCGGCCAGATCCTTCTGTGTGACGGGACCCTTCCCTTCGGTATGGAATACCCCCTGTCCCGGATCGCCATTCTGACAGAGGGGCAATTTGTGGCCCGCAGCGAGCCGAAGCGAAAGGCCGCCAAGAAAACCGCCACCAACCGGCAAAAGCTGAACTCCTTTACGGATCTGACCCCGGGAGACCTGGTGGTCCACGAGAATTACGGCATCGGCCGCTTCGTGGCCATGGAGCAGATCAAGGTGGACGGCGCCGTCAAGGACTATATCAAGATCGCCTATCAGGGCAGCGACACCCTTTTCGTCCCCGCCACCCAGCTGGACCTGGTCAGCAAGTACATCGGCGGCGGTGGAGAGGATGCCACCGTTAAGCTGAACAAGATCGGCTCCGACGCCTGGCAGAAAACCAAGGCCAAGGCCCGGAAGGCCGCCAAGGATATGGCCGGGGAGCTGATTCAGCTTTACGCCGCCCGGAAGCGGCAACCGGGATACGCCTTCTCCGCCGATACCCCATGGCAGAAGGAATTTGAAGACAACTTCCCCTACCCCGAAACCGACGACCAGCTGCGCTGCATCGCGGACATCAAGCGTGACATGGAGGCTCCCACTCCCATGGACCGGCTGCTCTGCGGCGATGTGGGCTTCGGCAAAACCGAGGTCGCCCTCCGGGCGGTGATGAAGGCCGTCATGGACGGCAAGCAGACAGCGATCCTGGTGCCCACCACGGTGCTGGCCCAGCAGCACTATCAAACTGCCGTAGCCCGGTTCCGGGGCTTCCCGGTGAATATCGACGTACTGAGCCGGTTCCGGACCCCAAAGATGCAGCAGCGCACCCTGCAGAACCTCCGCTCCGGCAGCGTGGACCTGATCATCGGCACCCACAAGCTGCTGCAAAAGAGCGTCCAGTTCAAGGACCTGGGATTGCTGATCATTGACGAGGAACAGCGCTTCGGCGTCAGCCACAAGGAGCGGCTGAAGGAAATGTCCAAGGGTGTGGACGTGCTGACCCTGTCCGCCACCCCCATTCCCCGAACCCTGAACATGGCCCTCTCCGGCCTGCGGGATATGTCCACCATCGAGGAGCCTCCCGCGGACCGGTATCCCGTTCAGACCTTCGTCATGGAGCATAACGACGCGGTCATCGACGACGCCATCCGCCGGGAGATCGAGCGGGGCGGCCAGGTCTACTATCTGCACAACCGGACCGAGACCATCGACCAGTGCGCCTCCGCTCTGAAGCGGCGGATCCCCGGTCTGACCGTAGCCGTTGCCCATGGGCAGATGGGCGAGGACGCCCTGAGCGACGTGATGCAGTCCATGACCGAGGGAGAGATCCAGGTGCTGGTCTGCACCACCATCATCGAAACGGGTCTGGATATTCCCAACGTCAACACCCTGATCATCGAAAACGCGGACCGTTTCGGCCTGTCCCAGCTGCACCAGCTCCGGGGCCGGGTAGGCCGCTCCACCCGCCACGCCTATGCCTATTTCACCTACCGCCCGGACAAAAACCTGACGGAAATCGCGGAGAAGCGGCTGTCCGCCATCCGGGACTTTGCCGAATTCGGCTCCGGTTTCAAGATCGCCATGCGGGACCTGGAGATCCGGGGCGCCGGCAACCTGCTGGGTGCGGAGCAGTCCGGCCACATGTCCAGCGTTGGTTATGACATGTATCTGAAGCTGCTGGATGAGGCGGTTCTGGAGGAACGGGGAGAAGCGCCTCAGGCTCCCGATTGCACCGCCGACCTGAATGTCACCGCCAATGTGGACAAGAACTATGTCTCCCGGGGAGAGGAGCGGATGGATCTGTACCGCCGCATGGCCGCTGTCCGCACCCAGGAGGACGCCGACGATCTGCTGGACGAGATCGTGGACCGCTACGGCGAGCCTCCCAAGGGCGTGCTGAACCTCATCGACATCGCCCTGCTCCGGGCCAAGGCCCGGGAGGTGGGGATCAAGGACATCCGCCAGAAGTCCGGCGACGTTCTGTTTACCCTGGCCCGGCTGGATCTGGAGGCCGTGGGCGCTCTGTGTGCCGATCCGGACTACAAGGCCAGAGTCACCTTCCTGCCCAATGCCAAGGAGCCCACTCTGCGGCTGAAGCTGTCTGATCGTGTGGACAGCCTGAAGCAGAGCAAGATCTTCATCGACCATTACCGCGGCTGCGTCAATTCTTAACAGAACATCAATTGCTTTTCCGAAAAAATGTGGTATAATACCTTCTCAAACCACAAACCAATGATCCCAAGAAAAGGTGTTTGCGTTTCATTGGATATCGGTATCCATCCCTCAGACAGGAGGCTATTTCTATGGCACAAGGAAAATTTTCCCATCCCCGTCCCCATCGGGAAGAGGACCGGCAGATCGAGCGGGCCTTCCGCCAGGTAACCGGCCAGGAGCCCGTTTCTCCTCCTCCCGACCCTCTGTTCCGGGAGCCCGACAGTCAGGCTTTTGATCTGACCTCCGGCGAAAGGGACCCTTTCGCGCAAAACGCCCCGGAGCAGGCCGATCTCTTCGGCACAGCGTCTCCACCGGAGACCGATCCCTTCCATGGAGACTTCCCGGAGGACCCGGAACCCTTCCACAGGGATCTTCCGGAGGATTCCAAAGGCTCCTTTTCGGATTCGGTAATGGCTTTCTGCGGAAAGGCCTTGGATTTCTGCGATAAGAACCGTAAAATCGTTCTGTTATGCGTCTGCGCCCTGGCCCTGGTGCTGATCATCGGCATCACCGCCGCCTTCCTCATCAGCACTGCCGACCCCTACGACGGTAAGATCCTGAACAACGTTTTCATCGCAAACGTCAACGTCGGCGGCTTGACCAAAAAGGAGGCCATTTCCGCGGTACAGAACTCCGCCGCCCAAACCTATGCCAAAGAAGATATGGTCATCGATCTGGCAGGCACTTCCCTGCGTCTGACCGCTTCCGAAGTGAACGCCACCCTGAATGTCAAGAACGCCGTAAACGCCGCCTATGACTACGGCCGCACCGGAAGCCAGGCGGAGCGCGACAATGCCTATCTGAACTCCCTGACCGGCAGCTACAGCATTGACCTGACCGACTATCTGCAGGTGGACAAAAGATACATCCGGGATACCCTGTCCGCTTTCTCTAAGGACGGGGGCAGTACCCTGACCCAGGCCAGCTATGGCCTGGAGGGGGAGCAGCCGGAGCTGGCCGCTGATGAATTTGACGAAAACGCCCCCTGCCAGACCCTGGTCATCACCATGGGCACCCCCGGCATCGGCTTTGATCCGGACGCCGTATACCAGCAGGTACTGGAGGCTTACGGTTTGTTTGTATTTCAGATCACGGTGGATCAGGTCGATCCCGTGAAGGCGCCGGATCCCGTGGACCTGGATGCCATCTACAAGGAATTCTACATTGCCCCCGTTGACGCCTCGGTGGATATGAAGACCTATCAGGTCATTCCCGGCTCCTATGGTTACGGATTCGATCTGGAGGCGGCCAGAATACTGGTGGCGCAGGCTGACTTCGGGGAAGAGGTCCGCATTCCCATGAAATACATCCAGCCGGAGATTCTGGAGGAAGACGCGGTTTTGTTCCAGGATGTTCTGGGCGAATATCAGACCAGCTGCACCAATAACGAAAACCGGAATACCAATCTGCGGCTTGCCTGTCAGGCACTGAACGGTCTGGTGCTGAAGCCCGGAGAGACCTTCTCCTTCAATGACACTCTGGGCCAGCGCACCGCCGCCAAGGGCTATAAGCCCGCCCCCGCCTATTCCGGCAGCGACCTGGTGGACACCGTTGGCGGAGGGGTATGTCAGGTCTCCTCTACCCTGTATTACTGCACGCTGCTAGCAGACCTGGCCACCGTCTCCCGGGTCAACCACGGCTTCCCCGCAAGCTACATTGACATGGGCATGGACGCTGCCGTCAGCTGGAGTTCCCCGGATTTCAAATTCAAAAACAGCTCCGATTTCCCCATCAAGCTGGAGGCCGAGGTCTCCGGCGGATATGTGAAGATCCGGATCCTGGGCACTGACCGGCGGGATTATTACATCAAGCTGGACTATGAAATCACCCAAACCTATGAGCCCGAAACGGAATACACCTATTTCGAATACGACAACGCCGAGGGTTATCAGGACGGCGATGTGATCCAGAAGGGCATCACCGGCTATTCCGTCAAGACCTACAAGCTCAAGTACGACAAGCTGACCAACCGGCTGATCTCCCGGGAATATGAGGCCAGCTCCCGATACAACAGCCAGAACAAGATCGTTGCCCGGGTAGAACCGGAACCCACCGAGCCGCCTACGGAATCCACCGCTCCGGAAACCACGCCGCCGGAAACCACCGCCCCTCCCGAAACCACGGTGCCCCCGGAGACCACCATGGCTCCCGAGACGGACCCAGAAACCCCTCAGAGTCCCGAAGAATAAATCCCATGGCCTCCCGCCCTTCCAAAGAGCGGGAGGCTTTTCCATTTCGGAGGGAAACCGGCTTGCAAACCGCACCGGATATGTTATAATGAAATGTACATATCGGTTTTACTCAGCTGCCCGATTAATAGGTGTTTGCAGAGACGACGGAACAATACCTTCCCCCGGGGGAAGGTGCTTAAGTAGCGCACACTGGGGCGGATGAGGAACGGCGATATGTGCCGAATCTGTATGCATTTCGTTAAAAAGGTACATTGGGAAAGGCTGTACTCTTTGACTTGACTGCGTTAAGAATGGAAAGGTGTCGCCATTCCTCATCC
>SFQY01000094.1 GCA_004562395.1 bacterium
TCCGGGTGCGGGTGGACAGCGTCAGCAACAGCGGCGTTATCCACGAGAGCGTGCTGGCCGCCGCCTACAAGGACCCCGGAGCGCCCGAGCTGCCCGACCTGTTCGTGTCTTACCCAAAGACCGTGTTGGCGCTGCCGGATGAGAACATTCTGGCGGACTACCGGGACTATTTTACCGACGAAGAGCTGGAGGGCTACCTCCCTGAATTTGTTGAGGAAGGAACGATCCATGACCGGCTGGTCATTCTGCCGCTGGCAAAATCCACGGAGATCCTCTTTGTGAACAAAACGGCCTTTGACCGTTTCGCCGCCGAAACCGGCGCAAGCCTGGACGAACTGGCCACCTGGGAGGGGCTGTACACCATGGCGGAGCGGTATGCGGACTGGTCGGGCGGCAAGTGCTTCTTTGTTCACGACGACCATTTCAACTATTTCCAGGTGGGGGTGGAATCGCTGGGCGAGGACTTTTTCGACAAGAACGGCATTGCCTTCGGCCCCAAATTCGCCTACGCATGGGAGCCTTACGCCAGAGCCGCGCTGACCGGCGGGCTTTGGCTGGGCAGCGGCTATGCCACCGAGCCGCTGCGCACCGGCGATGTGATCGCGTCCGTCGCCTCATCCGCCAGCGTGCTGTACTATTCCGACGTGGTGACCTATGAGGACAACCGCACCGAGCAGGTGGAGATCGTCTCGCTGCCCTGTCCCATCTTTGAGGACGGAGAAAAGCTGGTCATGCAGCGGGGCGTGGGAGTCTGCACGGTAAAGTCCACGCCGGAGCGGGAAAAGGCCTGCATGACCTTCCTGAAGTGGCTGACCGAGCCGGAGCGGAACGTGGATTTCGTTACGTCTCTTGGATACATGCCGGTGACGAAGGAGGGCTTTGACCGCTACCTGCCTGCCGCCATCGAGACGCTGAGCGATCCCATGTATGTTTCGCTCTATGAAGCCTTTCTGAAGACACGGCAGGACTACACGTTCTATGTGCCGCCCCAGCGGGAGGATTATCTCAATCTTGAGACCCACTTTGAAAAGGCGGTGCGTCTGCGCCTGGCAGCCGGGCGGGCCCAGTACCTGGAGCAGGGCGCGGACGCGCTGGAGCCGCTGCTTCGTACCGTGCGGGAAGAGCTCCAAAAAAGCTATGGCAAGTGACAAAAACGGGAAGGGAGGGATCTCCGTGCTGCGTTTGAGCAGGCGTCTGTCCAAAACTGACAGTTCAGCGGGCAACCGCAGCATCGGCGGCAGTCTGGCGCTGTACTGGCTGTGCATGGTGCTGGCGATGCTGGCTGCCGCGCTGCTTCTGCTGAGCGTGACGGGTGTCCTCTCCCGCACAGCACGCCAATTCGGAGAAACGGCGGCTTTGCAGCAGAGCAACACCGCCGCACTTTTTACTGCCCAGATGGAACGCCCTCGCCGCGCAGGGCATTGAACTTTCCGAAACGGTCGGCGGAGAGCTGGAGAGCTTTCTTGCCCACCGCGGTCTCTCCTTTGACGCGCTGAATGACGATCCGGCGCTTATCGCAGAGCTGGAATCCCTGATGATCCCCGCTCTGGAAACCACCATGGCGGGCAGCACCTGCAGCGGCGTATATTTCTGTCTGGATGCCACAGCCAATACAACGCTGCCGGAATCCAAAACCTCCCGCATGGGGGTGTATCTCCGCTATTCCAGTCTGCGCTCCGCCCATCCCAGCGGCACCACAGCCTATTTCCGGGGAACGGTGGATGCCGCCCGGGAAAACGGCCTGCAGCTTCATAACCGCTGGAATCCGGAGCTGGACACGTCCCTGATTCCCGGCTACCGGCAGGTCATGGCGTGGGAAGGTGAGCGGCTCTCCGGCGGCTGCCTCTGGACGGGGCGGGTGCCGCTGCTGGATACCTGGGAAAGCGTGACGCTGCTGTGCGTTCCCGTGCGGGATGGGAACGGAACGGTGCGGGGGGTCTGCGGCATGGAGCTCAGCGAGCTCTACTTCGGCCTGTCCCACAGCACGGTCCCCAGCTCCTACGGCAGCTTTCTGATGCTGCTGGCCCCCATGAACGGGGATACTCTCCTTCTGGATAAGGCCATGCTGGGCAGCACGGAGGGGACGGACCTGTCGGCCTCCGGTGAGATGAGGATCCGAAGCGGCCGGGACTACGATACCTTTATCTGGAACGATACGACCTATCTCGGAAAGTACCAGGTTATCCCCGGACGGCTGGCGGATGGCTATCCCCTGGCGGCGGTGACGCTGATACCGGAGAGCGGTTACCGCCACCGTGCCCAGACCGCCCGCATCGGCTGGATCCTTGGCTCCCTGGGCTTCCTTGCGGGGATGCTGGTGCTGGCCGCCGCCCTTTCCCGCCGCGCCAGGCGCAGGACT
This sequence comes from bacterium, assembly GCA_004562395.1. Taxonomy (GTDB): domain Bacteria; phylum Bacillota; class Clostridia; order Oscillospirales; family Oscillospiraceae; genus Faecousia. Next base: position 2,360 of record SFQY01000094.1, read on the forward strand.
GGCAGCCTACGGGGATCCGGGAGATCGACGAGCTGACGGCGTACTTCCACAGCCGCCTGCGGGAGAGCCAGCCCGAGGCCGCCCTGCCCCGGCAGGTGGAAAGCCTTGTGTCCGAGCTGATCGACCGGGCAAAGGGGCTGACTGGTACGGAGCGCGTGATCCTGCGCTACTATGCCGAGGGCTATGCGGTCAAGGACATCTCCGGCCTGCTGTTCATCAGCGTGGGGACGGTGAAGGGCCAC
>SFQY01000095.1 GCA_004562395.1 bacterium
GCATGAGCTATCCCATCTACCGGGCCGAGCGTCAGGAACAGTTTGAGCAGCTTCTTCGGGCAGATAACCGCAACGACTTCTATACCGAGTTTCTTCCGGCAAACCCGGATGCGGTGGACCAGGACCTGCGGGATGTGCTGGCACATGGCCTGATCGGTGAGGCGGACAAGGCGGAGCTTTCCCAGCTGCTGCACAACGGCAAGAGCAACCGGGAGGTTGCCCTGTGGCTGAGCCGGGCCTATCCCAACATTGTGGAAACGATGGAGCTGGAGACCGGCGACACCGCCGACTACCGCACAATGCCTGAAGGTATCGAGCTGGAAGTGCTGGACGCAGAGGAAAAGCGGCTGGCCATGCTGTTTTTCCGCTGGGACGAAGTTGCGCCTTTGCTGCGCGGGCTGTATGCCCGTCAGCTGGACGGTTTTGGACAGGAACGCCCGGAACCGGCTGCCGAAACCCCGGCTTATCACGCCGAGACGGTGGCTGTCTATCCGGGCGACAAGAACCATCTGCCCTATGATGTGGTGGTTCAGACCCTGCGGACCGATGAACCGGAGCCTCCCGCACCTGCCATCGAACCGGAAAAGACCCTGGATGAAGTGCTGGACGAACATCCCATTTCCATCCAGGTCAATGGCGAGTGGCAGACCTTCCCCAATGCCAGGGCTGCCGAGGAAGCCGCTTATGGGGAGTACAAGGAGAACCTGCGCCGCACCGCCGAGAATTTCCGTATCACGGACGATCACCTGGGCGAAGGCGGTCCCAAGGCTAAGTTCCAGGCCAACATCGAGGCGATCAAGCTGCTGAAATACCTGGAGGGAACCACCGGGCAGGCAACGCCGGAGCAGCAGCAAGTCCTCTCCCGGTATGTGGGCTGGGGCGGGTTGGCGGATGCTTTTGACCCTGACAAGGAAAGCTGCCCACGGTGATCCGAGCCATCTATGAAGCCGTGGGCCGCATGGGATTTGAGACTGGCAACATCCTGGAGCCGTCCTGCGGTGTGGGCAACTTCTTCGGTATGCTGCCGGAGGAAATGCAAAACAGCCGTCTGTATGGCGTGGAGCTGGATTCCATCAGCGGGCGGATTGCTCGGCAGCTTTATCCCCAAGCGCACATCACCGTGGCCGGATTTGAGACCACCGACAGGCGGGATTTCTACGATCTGGCGGTGGGCAATGTTCCGTTTGGCCAGTATCAGGTTCGGGATAAAGCCTATGACAAGCTGAATTTCAGCATTCACAACTACTTTTTCGCCAAGGCGCTGGACCAGGTGCGTCCCGGCGGCGTGGTGGCTTTTGTCACCAGCCGCTATACGATGGATTCCAAGGATTCCATCGTGCGCCGGTATCTTGCTCAGCGCGCCGAGCTGCTGGGAGCCATCCGTCTGCCCAATGACGCTTTCAAAAAGAACGCCGGTGCCGAGGTCGTTTCGGACATCATTTTCCTGCAAAAGCGGGATCGCCCGCTGGATATTGTGCCGGAGTGGACGCAGACCGGCCAGACCGAGGACGGCTTTGCCATCAACCGCTATTTCCTGGACCACCCGGAAATGGTGCTGGGTCGACAGGAACCGGAAAGCACCGCCCATGGTATGGACTACACCGTGAATCCCATTGAGGGGCTGGAGCTGGCCGATCAGCTGCATGATGCCGTGAAGTACATTCGCGGCACTTACCAGGAGGCCGAGCTGCCGGAGCTGGGCGAGGGCGAAGCCATCGACACTTCTATCCCTGCTGACCCCAATGTGAAAAACTACTCCTACACCGTTGTGGACGGTGATGTGTACTACCGTGAAAATAGCCGTATGGTGCGGCCTGACCTGAACGCCACCGCTGAGGCCCGTGTGAAAGGGCTGGTGGGGCTGCGGGAATGTGTCCAGCAGCTCATTGATCTGCAAATGGACGCCGCCACACCGGACAGCGCCATCCAGGATAAACAGGCCGAACTGAACCGGCTCTATGACAGCTTCTCTGCAAAATATGGCCTTATCAATGACCGGGCGAACCGGCTGGCCTTTGCTGATGATTCCAGCTACTATCTGCTCTGCGCGCTGGAAGTCATTGACGAGGACGGCAAGCTGGAGCG
>SFQY01000042.1 GCA_004562395.1 bacterium
AACGATCATTTACCAAATTGCCGCACCCATGGTCGAGGGGCCCAGAGGATGTAAGTCCAGCGCGGGAGTTCGTAACGCATTCGCCGCGGGCCTTGCCCGTATAAACGATCCTTTTTCTGCCAGCCTTGCCCTGGGGGAAGGGGCGTGTGGGGCGTTCCGGTGGGGAGATTGCGTATTCCGAAATGCGCCCTTCACATTTTCCTATTGTTTTTCCCCCCGTTTCGTGGTATAACGGAAAGAAAAACAAAGGAAAGATCCCTATGCAAGAAAAAGTCAACGAAATCATCGCCATCCTGAAAAACCGCTACGCCGACGCGCTGTGCGCCCTGCACTACGAAAAGGACTACGAGCTGATGATCGCCGTGCGGCTGTCCGCCCAGTGTACCGACGCCCGGGTGAACATGGTGACTCCCGCCCTGTTTGCCGCCTACCCCACCCTGGAGGCCATGGCGGGGGCGGACATCGGTCGTGTGGAGGAGCTGATCCATTCCTGCGGCTTCTATAAGCACAAGGCCCGGGACATCGTGCTGGCCTGCCAGATGCTCATAAGCGACTACGGCGGAAAGGTCCCCGGCACCATGGAGGAGCTGCTGAGGCTTCCCGGAGTGGGCCGGAAGACCGCCAATCTGCTGCTGGGAGACCTGTACGCCGTCCCCGGCAGCGTGGTCTGCGATACCCACTGCATCCGCATCTGCGGGAGGCTGGGACTTTCCAGCGGCAAGGAGCCGGAGAAGGTGGAGCAGCAGCTGAGAGCCATCCTGCCCCCGGAGGAAAGCAGCGACTTCTGCCACCGCATTGTCCTCTTTGGCCGGGACTGCTGCACCGCCCGGAATCCCAAATGCGGCGAGTGCCCCCTGAGCATGTACTGCAAGGAGGTCAACCCCTAATCTGCCCGCAAAACCCAAGGGCTTTGCCCCATAAAACCCTTCGGACCGCCCCATTGGTTTCACCGGAAAGGTTTGTTCGTGCCGCGGCAGAATATTCCCCCCTTGTCCGCATATGCTGTGGACAAGGGGGGATTTGTTTGCCCAAAAAGGTTCCGATCTTTTATTCCGCGCTGCTGCTGACGGGGGTGAATCTGCTGCTGCGGCTGGTGGGGACCTCCTTCCAGGTGTATCTGTCCGGAAGGATCGGCGCTGCGGGAATCGGCCTGCTGCAGCTGACCATGTCCGTGGGAAGCCTCGCCATGGTGGCGGGGATGGCCGGGATCCGGACGGCGACCATGTACCTCACCGCCGAGGAGCTGGGGCGCAGGCAGAAGGGGAACGTGACCTGGGTGCTGTCCGCCTGCTTTCTTTACAGCCTTCTGTGCAGCGGCGCCGCGGCTGCCGTCCTGTTCGGCTCCGCCTCCCGGATCTCCCGGTTCTGGATCGGGGACATCCGCACCGCCGCAGCCCTGCGGCTGCTGGCGGTTTTTCTTCCCGTCACCTGCCTGTGCGGCGTCATGACCGGCTATTTCACCGCCGCCAACCGGATCGGCACTCTGGCGGCGGTGGAGGTGGCGGAGCAGCTGTGTTCCATGGCCGCCACCATGCTGGCCCTGACCCTGTGGGCGGGCAGCGATCCCGGCCGGGCCTGCCAGTGCGTGATCCTCGGAAGCTGCCTTGGCAGCTGCCTGACTCTGGGCTGTCTGGTCTTCCTGCGTCTGCGGGAAGCAGGGCCCTCCTCCCAACGGATCCCCGTCCGGAGCCGTCTGCTCCAGGCGGCGGTGCCCCTGGCCCTGGCGGATGTGCTGAAGTCCGGCATCAACACCACGGAAAACCTGATGGTTCCCAAACGCCTGGCCCTGAACACCCTGGTGGAGGACCCGCTGGCGGCCTTTGGGTGCGTAAGCGGCATGGTCTTTCCGGTGATGATGTTCCCGGCCTGTATTCTCTTCGGTCTGGCAGAGCTGCTGATCCCGGAGCTTGCCCGCTGCCGGGCCGCCGGAAGCACCCGGCGCATTTCCCATCTGGTCCGCAGGAGCCTGAAAACCGCTCTGCTCTATGGGCTCTTTTTCTGCGGGATCCTGTTTCTTCTGGCGGAGGATCTGTGTATGGCCCTTTATCAAAACGCCGAAGCGGGGCGGTATCTGCGGCTGTATGCCCTGCTGGTTCCCATGCTTTACTGCGACGCCATCACCGACGCCATGACCAAGGGATTGGGGCAGCAGAAGGCCTGCGTCCGCTACAACATCCTGACCTCCGCCATGGACGTGGTGTTTCTGTACTTTTTGCTGCCGGAATACGGCATGGAAGGGTATTTTCTCAGCTTTCTCATCACCCATCTGGTGAATTTCATCCTGAGTCTGCGCCGGCTGCTGAAAATCACGGGCCAGAGAATTCCCTTCTCTGTTCCGGCCCTGGCGGCGGCCTCCGCGGCGGGAGCCATCCGGGGTGCCTCCCTGCTGGACGCTCCAGCGGCCCGGTGTCTGGCCTTCGCCGCCTTGCTGGGTGCCCTTCTGGTTCTGCTGAACGTGGTCCGCCGGGAGGATCTGGCCTGGGCCGCCGGTCTTCTCCGGCCCCCCGGGAGCCAAAATAAGCCCTCCCGGGAGGCTTCCGGATAAGGATGCGCACAATCGGCAGGCCCCAGAAGCCAAAGTCTTTCGGGAGGCTTTTGCATTAACCCTCCCGGTTGGATACCGGCAGGACCATGGTTTCCTGGGGGATCCGGGCGAAGGCCGGGACGGAGGCCTTTTCCGAGGCCTTCAGAAACAGGAAGGTCCCTCCCACCGACAGGACCAGCACCAGGCACACCAGTCCCGCCGCGGCAAGCCAGCTGCCCCTGCCCGTTCCTTCGGGAGCAATGGCGCTGGGGCGGCGGCTTTGCCGTTCCCGGAGGTGATCCTCCAGCTCCCCCTCGATCCGCCGGGTGCAGGCTTCGGACATCATCATGCGCTCAAAGGCATCCGGCAGCCGTCTTTTCATCTCATTCAAAAGGGGCTCCAGCCGCTTCCGGCCTCTGTTGAGCCGGGCGGTCACCGTACCGGCGGGAATTTTCAGCATCCGGGCGATCTCCGGGGTGGTGTACTGCTCGTAGTAATGCAGGTACAATACCACCCGGTACTCCGGCTTCAGCTTCCACAGCAGCCAAAGGGTCTCGTCCACCGGGTCGCCGGAGGCCGGCGGCGTCTTCTCCGGCGCAGCCTTACCGCGGAGCCACCGGAAGCGGAGCAGCGCGCGGCACTCGTTGACCGTGGCCTCCATCAGCCAGGCCTTTTCCCTCCCCGGGAGCAGCTCTCTCTGCTCCGGCAGCTTCAGGAAAACCTTCTGGCACACATCCTCCGCCTCCCGGGGATTGAGGGTATAGCCCGCCGCCAGGCGGTAGACATCGTCCCGCCAGCGGTGAAATACATACAGAACATCCATCACCCTGCCTCCTCGTTTTTTTGCTTCTACTGATAAAACGATTGAAGGCGCCGTTTCGTCTCAGGAAATACGTAAATAATTTGTAAATTTTCCGCTGCATGAGGGAAATGATCGTTTATCGTACGAATGCGCGATGGTTCTACCAGAGCGGGATACGCAGCAAAGGCTTCTCCTTGAGGACTGCGAAGCGTGCCTTTGGTAGAAGCTGTCTCGCGAAGCGAGACTGATGTGGTGTTACAGCAGTACGTTTTCGCCGAAATGTTTCAATCATCGCAACTGTGTACCGCACACCACATCCGCCCCAGGCTGCAGCCTGGGGCACCTTCTCCTCAAGGAGAAGGCTTGGGCGCTACCGCGTCAGTGGAACCAACGAACCGCCGTCATAAAGTAAACGATCCTTTCCCGAAGATCTGATTGGGATGCAAATCCTCAAATGAACGACAGCGCTTTTCCAGAACCTGAGCGCAAAAATCCGCGGACGCTTCCGTCCGCGGATTCTTTAAAACAATCATTCCTCAAGGAGACAGACGGCATGGCAGGCCATACCCTCTCCGGTACCGGTGAAGCCCAGCTTTTCCTCCGTGGTGGCCTTCACATTGATCCGGCCGGCGTCCATTTCCAAAGCGGCGGCGATGTTGCGCTCCATCTGGGGAATGTGGTCCTTCAGCTTCGGCCTTTGGGCGATCATGGTCACGTCGATGTTGCTCACCCGATAGCCTGCCGCCGCCACCTTCTGTCCCACGCTCTGCAGCAGCTTCAGTGAGTCCGCCCCCTTGTATTGGGGGTCCGTGTCCGGGAAGTGGCGGCCGATGTCCCCCAGTCCCGCGGCCCCCAGCAGGGCGTCGGAGACGGCGTGGAGCAGCACATCGGCGTCGCTGTGGCCGTCCAGGCCCTTTTCGTAGTCGATCTTCACGCCGCCCAGGATCAGGTCCCGGCCCTCCACCAGGCGGTGTACGTCATATCCATGTCCGATTCTCATGACAGCTCCTCCAGCAGCAGCTCCGCGATTTTCAGGTCCAGCGGCGTGGTGACCTTGATGTTCCGTTCGTCCCCCTCCACGATCTTCACCGCCATGCCCATCCGTTCCACGGCGGAGCAGTCGTCGGTGACCTGGGCCTTCTCCGTCTGCGCCTTTTTCAGAGCACCCCGCAGCAGGTCAAAATCAAAGACCTGGGGCGTCTGCACGGCGGAAAGGGCGGCACGGTCCGGGGTCTGCTTCACCACGCCCCCCTGGACCACCTTAATGGTATCCTTCACGGGGATCGCGGGGGCGGCGGCTCCGTAGGTGTTGGCGGCCCGGATGACCCGGTCAATGACCTGCCAGGTCACCAGAGGCCGGGCGCCGTCATGGATGGCCGCCAGCCGGACCTTCCCGGAGAGGGCATTGAGGCCCAGATGGACCGACTCCTGGCGGCTTTTGCCTCCCGCCACCACGGCAATGACCTTGGGCATATCGGCGCACAGGGAGGTGATGGGCAGGATCAGGTCCTCCCGGGTGACCACCACGATCTCGGATACGGCGTCGCAGTCCTGGAAGGCCCGGACGGTCCGCCGGATCATAGGTTCGCCCCCCAGCTGGGCCATGACCTTATCGATGCCCCCCATCCGGGTGGCGCTGCCGGCGGCCACGATCACCGCGCCGCAGGTCTTCAGGGGCAGCAGCTTCCGGGCGGGCCGGGTCAGCTTGGTAATGTCCATGGTTACAGCTCCTTCACAAGCTTTTTGTAGAAATCGCCCCGGACCATAAAGTTCTTGAACTGGTCAAAGGCGGCGCTGGCGGGGCTCATGAGAACCACATCCCCGTCCTTTGCCGCCGCGGCGGCGGCCCGGACGGCAGGCTCAAAGCTGCCGCAGTCCACAATTTCCAGCTCCCGGGGGTCATATTCCGGGCAGGCCAGCACCGCGGCCCGGATCTTTTCGCCGGTGGCCCCTCCCAGGAACAGCTTTTTCACATGGGCGCAGATTTCCGGCCCCAGAACGTCATAGGGGATATGCTTGTCGTAGCCTCCCGCGATGAGGATCACCTTCTGACGGAAGCTGCGAAGCCCCGCGATGGTGCGGCTGGGGCTGGAGGCGATGGAATCGTTGTAGAATTTCACGCCGTCCTTCACCCGGACCAGCTCAATGCGATGCTCCACACCGCCGAAGGTCCTGGCCACATGGCGGATCACATCGTCGTCCACCAGGCCCTCCACCATGGCGATGGCCGCCATATAGTTTTCCACGTTATGGACGCCGGGAATCAGGATATCGGAGGTTTCCAGAACCTTTTCCCCGCCCCGGCAGATGACACCCTCCTCCAGGCACACATGGGCCTTTCCCAGCCGGGAGAAGAAGCGGGTCTGGCCGTTTCCCCGGAAGGCGGCGGTAATGGCATTGTCGGCGTTGAGGATCAGCAGGCCGCTGCTGTCCTGATGGCGGAAGATGTTCTTCTTGGCGTCCACATATTCCTCCATATCCCGGTGGATATCCAGATGGTTGGGCGCCAGGTTGGTGATCACCGCCCGCTGGGGGCTGCGCTTCATATCCATCAGCTGGAAGGAGCTGAGCTCCACCACGGCATAGTCCCCGGGCTTCATCTGCCGGACCAGGGGCAGCAGCGGCGTGCCGATGTTGCCTCCCAGCCAGACCGTCTTCCCGGCGGCCTTCAGCATTTCCGAGATCAGGGTGGTGGTGGTGGTCTTTCCGTCGGAGCCGGTGACCGCGAGAATTGTGCAGGGGCAGACCTCAAAGAACACCTCCATCTCGGAGGTCACCTGGGCCCCCCGGCCGCGGAGGGCTTCAATGGCGGGATTGTTCGGATGCATTCCGGGGGTTCGGAACAAAAGCTCCGCCTCCACGCCCTCCAGATAGCCGTCCCCCACATGGAGCCTGCAGCCCAGCTTTTCCAGCTCCAGCACCTCCGGATCCAGCTTTTCCCGGGGGGTCCGGTCGCAGCCCACCACATCGCAGCCATATTCCAGCAGCAGCCGGACCAGAGGCCGGTTGCTGACACCCAGTCCCAGCACCGCGATCTTTTTCCCCTTCAGGCCGGCAAAATATTCTTCAAACGCAGAACTCATAAACGTTTCCCCATTTCAAAGGTTGTTGATGCAAAGGATCGTTTACGCTCCGATGGTTGCTGCGGCGCGGCAGCGCCCTTGCCTCCCCAGCGGGGGAGGTGGCAGCCCGAAGGGGCTGACGGAGGGGGTAACGTTGGTTAGAAGCACCACTTGCAGGTCACCCCCTCAGCCAAAAATCAAAGATTTTTGCCAGCTCCCCCAGCGGGGGAGCCAAGGGGTGCTGCGAGAAACGATCCTTTACGATTTCCGCTATCAGTATAGTCCTTCCGAAAAGAATTTGCAAGACATTTGACAATTTGCCCTTCTTGGAGTACAATATTTCCGCGACCGGGCCGGACAGCCGCGGACGCACGCCGAAAGGCGGCGGATGAGGAAAGTCCGGGCTCCGCAGGGCAGGGATAACGGGTAACGCCCGCCGGGGGTGACCCCAGGACAAGTGCAACAGAGAGATACCGCTGCCGCCGTTCCTTCGGGAAAGGCAGCAGTAAGGGTGAAAAGGTGCGGCAAGAGCGCACCCGGCCCATGGCAACATGGGTTCTACGATGTAAACTCTATCCCGGAGCAACGCCGTGGAGGGACACGCGATCGGCCCGATCGTCCCGAGGAGGCGGCTTGATCCCACGGGCGACCGTGGGGCTAGATAGATGGCTGTCAAGACAGAACCCGGCTTACAGGCCCGCGTCGCAAAAAAGCACCGCTCAGCTGAGCGGTGCTTTTATCCTATGGGTCAATCCTCGTCTTCCAGAGAGAACTCCAGAGTCTCTCCGCAGTTGGGGCAGACGATGCTTCCCTTCTCCAGCGTCTCCTCGTCGAAATCGATGACATTGCCGCAGGCGCACTCCACCTCGTAGATGGTGGTGTCCTCGTCGCCGAAGTCGAAGCCTTCCTCGTAATCCTCCTCGTCGTCCCAGTCATCCTCGTCATCTTCGTCGTCATAGTCGCCGAAGCCGTCGAAATCCTCCTCGTCGTCCTCGTCCATGATGAAGTCCTCGATGGCGTCCAGGTCCTCCTCGATCTCGTCCAGCTCATCGGAGATGGCGATGGTGGTCTCCTCGATATCGGTGACCCGCTTGGCCATGTCGCCCAGCAGATCCACGATGGCGGCGATCATCTTGCCCTCGTCGGACTCGGTGTTGAGCTTCAGCCCGTCCATCAGGCCCTTCAGGTAGGCAGACTTTTCAGAAATGGTCATCATTATGCTCCTTTCACTCAAGCCGGAAATACTCCGGCCGCGGCTTCAGAAACAGGGGACGATGCCGGGCATCATCCCCTGTTTTCGGAATTCACTTACGCCTTGGAACGGCCCAGGTACTCGCCGGTGCGGGTATCGATCTGGATCTTGTCGCCCTCGTTGATGAAGAGGGGCACCTTCACCTCGGCACCGGTCTCCACGGTGGCGGGCTTGGTCACGTTGGTGGCGGTGTTGCCGGCGAAGCCGGGCTCGGTGTCAGTGACCACCAGGTCCACAAAGTTGGGCACTTCCACGCCGAAGACCTTGCCCTTGTAGCTCATGATGGTGCAGATGTCGTTCTCCTTGACGAACCGGAAGGAATCGTCCAGAGCGGAACCGTCGATGGGCTCCAGCTCGTAGGTCTCCTGATCCATGAAGTAGTACAGGGAGCCATCGTTGTAGGAATACTCCATCTTCTTGCGCTCCACAAAAGCGGTGGGGAACTTGGCGGTGGGGTTGAAGCTGGTCTCGGTCACGGCGCCGGTGATGACGTTCTTCATCTTCACACGGACGAAGGCCGCGCCCTTGCCGGGCTTCACATGCTGGAACTCCACGACCTGCATGACCTTGCCGTCCATATCGAAGGTAATGCCGTTTCTAAATTCGCCTGCAGAAATCATTCTATTTATCCTCCTAAGCTACCGTCCCATCCGGGAGGCATTTTGTTTGTACAAAACTTTAGCGCATATATTATAACGCAAAATTTTGAATTTTTCAATAGGAAACGGAAATTTTATTTGACAATTATCAAATTTTTGGGGCTGGCGGTGATATCCTCGCAGCCATCCTCCGTCAGGATGGTCACATCCTCAATGCGGACGCCGAATTTTCCGGGCAGATAGATGCCGGGCTCCGCGGAGCAGACCGCCCCTGCGGGCATGGGATCGGGATTGCCGGCGCTGGGGCTGGGGTTCTCGTGGATCTCCAGGCCCAGGCTGTGGCCGTAGCCATGGCCGAAGTACTCACCGTAACCGGCGTCGGAGATGACCTTCCGGGCCACGGCGTCGATGTCCTTGCCGGGAACGCCCGCTTTGGTGGCGGCGATGGCGGCCAACTGGGCCTTCAGCACCGTGTCATAGACTTCCTTCATCTCGTCGGTGGCGAAGCCCACGGCCACGGTGCGGGTCATATCGGAGCAGTAGCCCATGTAGGAGGCGCCGAAGTCCATGGTCACAAAGTCTCCCTCCCGGATCACCCGCTCCCCGGCCACGCCGTGGGGCATGCTGGTGTTGGGGCCGGAGACCACGATGGGATCAAAGGCCAGGCCGGTGCCGCCGTTTTTGTACATGCAGTAGATCAGCTCCGCCTGCAGCTCCAGTTCGGTCATGCCGGGCTTAATGCGGGTCAGGACCTCGGCGAAGGCCTTGTCGGTGATGGCCTGGGCCTTTCGCATCAACTCCAGCTCCCAGTGCTCCTTGGTGCCCCGGAAGCCGCTGATCTGCTTATTGAAGGGCACCAGTTTGGCGTTCAGGTGCTTTTCATAGCCCATCAGCTCCGCAGCGGTCAGGTAGTGCTCCTCGTAGCCCAGGGTGGTGATGCCGAAATCGGCGATGGCGTCGTTGAGGCGCTTGTAGTAGCCGTTGGAAGAATTGATCTCCAGAACCTCAAAGCCCCGGAGGTTGTTTTCGGCGGACTCGATGTAGCGGCTGTCGGTAAAATACCGGCTGCCCTTCCTGGCAACGATGGCCACACCCTCGGCGATGTCGAATTCCGCGCCGTAGTGGCGGCTGTAGCGGGAGGTCAGCAGCAGGCCGTCCACCTCTCCGTCCAGCAAAGACAGGTACTTTTCCAGATTTTTCATTTTCTCATCCTCCTGCTTCTTGCAGCAAAAATAAATGGCAGCTCCAGCACATGCCGTGCCTTCAGCCAGAAATTATGGTTGTCAATGGCCTTCACCAGGATGGACATGACCCCGGCGCAGTTGGCCCCCAGGGTATCCGTGTAGATCTGATCCCCCACCAGGGCCGCCTGGGAGGGAGCCACGGCGTACCTGTCCAGGCACTGGCGAATCCCCCGGGAAAAGGGCTTTTTCGCGTGGGTGATGCAGTCCAGGCCGTATTCGGCGCAGAACAGGCGCACCCGGTCCTTGTGACTGTTGGAGACCACACAGACCGAAAGGTCCGGAACCTTCCCCATGGCCTTCAGCCAGGCAGCCATCTCCGGGGTGGGAACGCTGGTGGTGTAGGGAACGATGGTATTGTCAAAATCCAGCATCAGCAGCCGGACGCCTTTTTCCCGGAGCAGCTCCGGGGTCAGGTGGGTAAGGCTGGGGCTTATCAGTTTTGGCAGCAGAGAAAAGGGCATATTGTCCTCCGGGAAAACGTATATTTGAGCGTGGAGAGCGGAGCCAAGGCTCCAAAGCACTGCCGGCTTTCGCTCCGCCTACCGCAGTTCACACCCGTGGAATTATACCACGGAAAGGAGGATTTGTCCATGGCGATTGCGCGATATTTTGCCATGACGGCGGCAGAAATCTCCTTAAATTCCCTGCTTCCGCCGAAAATTGCCTGGATGGCCTGCCATTTTTCCCCTTACGGCGACGGCTTGTCCAATCTTCCGGAGGCTCTGCCCCCGGATTCGCTGCTGATCCTCAACGACCGGACGCCGATCCATGGACATGATCCGCAGCGGATTGCCGGGCAGCTTTCCGAGGTCCTGGAAGCGCTGGACTGCCGGGGACTTCTGCTGGATTTTCAGCGCCCCGGGGTGGAGGAGACCGCCGCGCTGACCCGACATCTGGTTCAGACACTGCCTCGCACCGTGGCGGTGTCCGACCTCTACGCCCGGGAACTGGACTGCCCGGTATTTCTGCCCCCGGTCCCTACGGATACGCCCCTTTCCGGGTATCTGCCTCCCTGGAAGGGCCGGGAAATCTGGCTGGAAATGGCCCTGGAGGGGAAAAGCATCACCCTGACAGCGGAGGGCGCCGCCTGCGGCTCCCTGCCTCCGGGGGCCGCAGCTTCCGGAGGCTTTTCCGAGGAACAGCTCCATTGCCACTATGCCGTGACCGCCTCGCAGGACGCCGCCCGGTTCACCCTCTGGCGGACGGAGGCAGACCTGGAGGCCCTGCTGGAAGAAGCCCAGTCCCAGGGCGTCACCACCGCGGTGGGCCTGTACCAGGAATTCAAGCCCTCCCTGTCCCCCCGCCCCTCCGAAGAAAGCCCATAATATGCCGGAACCCCAAATGCGCGATTAAGGGATCGTTTATCGCAGCACCTCGCGTAGGGGCGACCCTCGCGGTCGCCCGTCGCCAAAGGCGCAGGGAACGCAGATTAAGATATGAGATATCAGATATGAGATATTAGATGTGGTATCCCCTTCGGGGATTAATATAAAAAATGTGCATATCGGTTTTCCTAAGCTGCGCGATAAATTGGTGTTTGCAGGGATGAGTGCCGCACAATACCTTCCCCCGGGGGGAAGGGGGACCGCGAAGCGGTGGATGAGGAATGGCGACACCTTATCGCATGCAGATTCGGAACATATCGCCGTTCCTCATCCGCCCCAGTGTGCGCACTGGGGCACCTTCCCCCCGGGGGAAGGTATTGTGCGGCCGACATCCCTACAAATTCCAATTTGCCATCATACTTCCGGAAACCGGGAAGCATAATATTTCAAAATCATCCCCGAAGGGGATACCACATCTCATATCTCATATCTGATATCTCATATCTCCATGGAGCAATGCGCCTTCGGCGACGGGCGACCGCGAGGGTCGCCCCTACGCGGAGTGCAGCGATAGACGATCATTTTTCCACGCGGACGCAAAAACCGCCCTGCTTACGCAGGGCGGCTTCGAGCAAACTCAAGAGGGATATTAATAGAACTTTCTCTTGTTCTTACGGGCAGCTTCAGACTTCTGCTTACGCTTCAGGCTGGGGCTGACGTAATGCTCGCGCTTCTTCACTTCGGCGATGACGCCCTCCTTGGCGCAGCTCCGCTTAAAACGGCGCAGAGCGCTCTCCAGAGACTCGTTCTCCTTCACGCGAATTTCAGACATTGTTTTCCCTCCCTCCGATGGCATCCGGCTGCATCCAGGATGCTTTCAGGGCCTAACACTAGGCTTATGTATTATATCCGTCTTTTCTCCAATTGTCAAGAAAGATTTCAAAAAAATTACAAAAATCTTTCTCCGGCAGGGGCACGTTTTCACGGACAGGTGAAAAACGTGCCCCTTTCCGGGATTATTTGACGATCAGATTCACCAGCTTGTTCTTGACCACGATGGTCTTGCGGATGGTGCCGCCCTGCTTGGCCAGGAATCTGGCGATTTTCTCGTCGGCCACGGCCCGGGCCACCACTTCCTCATCGGGCAGGTCCGCGTCCATCAGCACGGTGCCGCGCATCTTGCCGTTGACCTGGACGGCAAGGTTGATCTCCGAATCCTTACACTTTTCCTCGGAGTACTCCGGCCAGGATTCGTAGGCGATGGTGTTGTCATGACCCAGGATCTGCCAGATCTCCTCGCCCACATGGGGGATGATGCAGGAAATCATCTTGATGAAGCCCTCGGCGTACTCTCTGGGGCAGGTGCCGTTCTTGTAGACCTCGTTGACAAAGACCATCATCTGGGCAATGGCGGTGTTGAAGCCCAGGGTTTCAAAGTCATTGGTCACCTTCTTGACCGTCTGGTGGTAAACCTTTGTCAGCTTGCCGTCGTTGGTATCGGTGATGTTGTCCTTTTCGGTGAAGAAGTTCCACACACGGTTGATGAACTTCTTGGCGCCCACCACGCCGGTGGTGCTCCAGGGCTTGGAAACCTCCAGCGGGCCCATGAACATCTCGTAAAGACGCAGGGTGTCCGCGCCGTATTCCCGGACCACATCGCTGGGATTGACCACATATTCCGGGTACCGCTTGCCCATCTTGATGCCGTTCTCGCCCAGGATCATGCCCTGATGCACCAGCTTCTGGAAGGGCTCCTTCACGGGAGAGATGCCCTCGTCATACAGGAAGCGGTTCCAGATCCGGGAGTACATCAGATGTCCCACAGCGTGTTCCGGGCCGCCCACGTACAGATCAACGGGCAGCCAGTGCTTCAGAAGCTCCGGATCGCACAGCTGCTTGTCGTTGTTGGGGTCAATGTAGCGCATATAGTACCAGGAGGAACCGGCGCTGCCGGGCATGGTGGAAGTCTCCCGGACACCGTGGATGCCGTTTTTATCATACTGCTTCCACTCGGTGGCGTTTTCCAGAGGCGCCTGGCCGTTGCGGCCCTTATAGTCCTCCAGCTCCGGCAGGATCACCGGCAGCTCATCGTCCGGCAGGAACACCGTCCGCCCGTCATCGGTGTACACGCAGGGGACCGGCTCGCCCCAGTATCTCTGGCGGGCGAAGATCCATTCCCGGAAGTGGTAGTTTACCTTTCTTCTGGCCACGCCGGCCTTTTCCAGCTTGCAGGTGATGGCCTCCTTGGCCTCCTCCACCGTCAGCCCGGTGAACTCCTCGGAGTTCATCAGCTTACAGCCCTTGCCCAGATAATCCTGCTTCTCAAAGGCATGCTCGGACACATCCGCGCCGTCGATGACCTGGATCATGGGGATATTGTGGACCTGGGCATACTCAAAGTCACGCTGGTCGTGGCTGGGAACCGCCATGACGGCGCCGGTGCCGTAGCTGGCCAGGACGAAGTCGCCGATAAACACGGGCACTTCCTTGCCGTTGACAGGGTTGATGGCGTAAACGCCCTTAAGGGGGCAGCCGGACTTTCCCTTGTTCAGCTCGGTGCGGTCCATGTCGCTCTTCTTCACGGCTTCGTCGATGTACGCCTGAACCTCAGCCTTATTCTGCACCCGGTCCATCAGGGACTGCACGATCTTGCCGTCGGGAGCCAGCACCATGAAGGTGATGCCGTAGATGGTCTCAATACAGGTGGTGTAGATGGAGAAGTCACCGCCGCCCACCAGCTTGAAGTCCACCTCCACGCCGGTGGACTTGCCGATCCAGTTGCGCTGGATCTCCTTGGTGGACTCGGGCCAGTCGATCTCGTTCAGACCATCCAGCAGCTTCTCGGCAAAGGCGGGCTGGTCAATGACCCACTGCATCATGTTCTTCTTGACCACGGGATAGCCGCCCCGCTCGGACTTGCCGTCGATGACCTCGTCGTTGCTCAGGACCGTACCCAGCTCCTCGCACCAGTTCACGGGCATTTCGATCCGCTTGGCGTAGCCCGCCTCGTAGAGCTTCTTGAAAATCCACTGGGTCCACTTATAGAAGGAGGGGTCGGAGGTGGCGATCATCTTGGACCAGTCGTAGTCAAAACCCAGCTCCTTCAGCTGCGCGGAGAAGGTCTTGATGTTCTCCTGGGTAAAGCCGTTGGGATGGTTGCCGGTGTTGACGGCGTACTGCTCCGCGGGCAGGCCGAAGGAGTCGTAGCCCATGGGGTGCAGAACGTTATAGCCCTGCATCCGCTTCATCCGGGACATGATGTCCGTGGCGGTATAGCCTTCCGGATGTCCCGCGTGGAGACCCACGCCGGAGGGATAAGGGAACATATCCAGGACATAGTACTTGGGCTTGGAAAAATCCCAGACATCGGTGTGGAAGGTATCATGCTCCTCCCAGTATTTGTGCCACTTGGCTTCAATGCGTGCAAAATCGTAGTTCATGGCGAACAATCCTTCCTTAAAATCGCGTTATTCCGCGATAATAATATCCTTCAGGTCAACAACTTCCGCGTCCGCCCACAGCCGCTCCAGGTCATAGAACTTCCGGGCTTCCTCGGTGAAAACGTGGACAACGATGGTACCGTAATCCAGCAGCTCCCAGGCGCTGCCGTGATGGCCCTCCCGGCCCAGCATAGGCTCCCCCAGCTGCTCCAGGGTGTACTCGGCGTAGTCGCAGAGGGTCTTGACGTGGGTGTTGGAGGTGCCGGTGCAAATCAGAAAATAATCTGCCAGAGAGCTGACCTTGTCAATCTTCAAAAGCTTGATGTTCATGCCCTTCTTGGCGTCCAGCGCCCTGGTAACTTCAAAGGCGATTTCTTTCGGTGTTAACATAACATCTTTCCTTTCTGGGGATCTGTCTCATACTCAGCAGGGATCGCTGCCCCCGTTCAGATACGCCAGGGCCTCTCTCGATTCCGGCGATACCTCGCTGCCCTGCTTTTTCAGGTGTTCCATGGTCATCTCCAGCCCCAGCTTCAGCGCCGAGGGCAGGTCGGTGAAGGCCAGAGCGCGCAGCTTCTCCACCCCGGGGAAATCCCGGTTTGGCTCCATATAGTCTGCCACATAAACGATGGTTTCAAGCAGGTTCATCCCGGCTTTTCCGGTGGTGTGGTAGCGGATGGCGCTGACCACCGCTTCGTTCTCTCCGAAAATCCGCTCCGCCACCAGAGATCCTGTCAGAGCGTGGAGGGTTTTGGGATATTTTCTGGAAAAATCACTGAGTATTTTACCATAGGCCTCACACAATGTCAATTGCAAGGGGCCGTCCAGCGCCTTGGTAATATCGTGGAGGACCCCCGCCCGGGCGGCATCGGTGACATCCGCGCCCCAGCGTTCGGCCAGCTCCACCGCCGTATCCCGGCAGCCCAGCACATGGGCCACCCGGTTGGGGTTCAGCAGGCTCACCACCACCTGTTCCAGCTCCTCCATGGGAAGGTTTTTCCACCGGGCGCTCACGTCGTACAGTCCGTTTTCCCGGATGTAATCCCCCACTCCCGCCGGAAGAAAGGCATCGGCGCAGTGAAACGCCAGCAGCCGGCGCATCTGGGTGGAGGAAATGGGGATCACATCGTTTTTCACCAGCTCCACCTTTGCCCCCTGGCGCTGAAGCTCGGACCGCTTTTCCTTGATGGCGGCTTCCTCGTTCTTCTCGCCCCGGCAGAAGACCCCCAGGGTGGTGTTTTTCAAAATCTTTCTGGCATTTTTCCAGCTGTCAAAGGACAGGAGCATGTCGGTGCCCATGAGCAGCACCAGCTCCGCGCGGGGGTACAGCTTTTTCAGGGCCGTCACCGTCTCCACGGTGTAGCTGACCCCCTCCCGGCACAGCTCGATGTCGGAGACCTGGATCTGGGGGCAGTCCGCCGCCGCGATGCGCAGCATGTCCAGCCGCTGCTCCGGCGTCGGGGAATTCTCCGGCAGCTGCTTATGAGGCGCGATCCGGTCCGGGATCAACAGCAGCCTGGATAGCCCCAGAGCCGTGATGGCCTGCTGTGCCGCCTGGATGTGCCCGATATGGGGTGGGTTGAAGGTTCCGCCAAAGATACCGATTCGTTCCATTTTTATATCCCCCGCTCTTTTGAATGGAAAATGAATGATTCCCTCATGGCAGCGTTTTTGGTGTAAATGATCGTTTAGCGCAGCAAGGTTGCGTCCACCACCTGTCATTGCGAGGAGCGCAGCGACGTGGCAATCCGTTTCTCCTTGGGAACGGTACGAATTGGGACATGTTGCAAGGGGAACGGATTGCCTCGCAATGACAGGTGGTAGACATACCCTTGGTGCGCTAAACGTTCATTTACCATAGCACTGCACTTGCGGTCGAGGGGCCCAAAGGATGTGCGTCTACCACCCGAAGTGCGTAACGCATTTGCCGCGGGCCTTGCCCGCTAAACGATCATTTAACGCAGGAAATTCTGGTAAATCAGATGATATTTACAATTTCCGGTATGCCATAATTTTCAATTTTCAATTATTGATTATCCTTCCTAAGCTGCTTTTCCCGGTCCCGCTCAATGGCCTTCTCGATGGCCTGTTCCCGGAAATACTGGTTGCGCTGCTCCCGGGCGGCTCTGGCAGCCTGACGGCGGGCTCTCGCGCCCTTGCCCACAGGATCGGACTTGCTCTTGGGCAGCTCCCTGCGCTTTGCCCGGCCGGTCTGGTTGCGCTCGGCCTGGCACTTCTCGCTGAAGCGCCAGATGACGAATTTGGAACCGACGCAGGAGATTCCATCGGCGCCGGTGGCTTCACAGATGGCATCGCTGGCCTCCCGGGCACTCATCAGCGCGGTTTCCAGCACCTTGCCCTTCACCAGCTCCCGGGCGGTGAGCAGCCGGTCCGCCTCGGCAACCACCGCTTCGGTAACGCCGTCCTTGCCCACCATCAGGGTGGTTTCCAGGGAATTTGCCTGGGCGCGGAACTCCGCCCGCTGTTTACTTGTCAGCATAGCCTGCCTCCTTCAATTTTTCATAGAAAACCTTCAGGGCGTTTGCCCGGTGGGACACCCGGTTCTTTTCCTCAGGGCTCAGCTCTGCCGTGGATTTCCCCAGAGGCGGATAGTAGAAAATGGGGTCGTAGCCGAAGCCGTTTTCTCCCCGGGGCTCCCGGAGCAGCTCCCCATGAATCTCGCCCCGGGCCTGGATGGTTTTTCCCTCGGGGGTCACCATGGTGATGACGCAGACGAACTGAGCCTGCCGCTGACCGTCGGGAACGGATTCCGTATTTTTCAGCAGCAGCTGCAGCCGGCCCCAGTCGTCCAGGGTATCGTCGAAGCCGTACCGGGCGGAATAGATCCCCGGCTCCCCGTTCAGGGCGTCCACAGCAATGCCGGAATCGTCCGCCAGGGCGGGCAGGCCGGTGGCCTTCATTACCGCGTCGGCCTTCAGGAAGGAATTTTCCTCAAAGGTGGTGCCGGTCTCCTCCACGTCGATGTCCACCCCCAGCTCGGATTCCATCACCAGCTGGATGTCAAACTGCTCCGTGATGCGGCTGATCTCCTCTAATTTGTGCTTATTTTTGCTTGCCAAAACAACTTTCATAGTATCTCCTGTTTTTGAGTCTCCATCGTAGGGCGGGGTCATGACCCCGCCGACGCACCTGTGGCTTTGTATCGTTACGTCTATTCAGAAAGACCGCGTTTCCTCCCTGCTCGGCGGGGTCATGACCCCGCCCTACGAGAGGTACAAATGATTCTTTTCCGTAAAGTATCTCCAAATCAGAGCAGCGCGTCCACGAAATCTCTTGCCACAAAAGGCATCAGGTCATCCGCCTGCTCGCCCACGCCCACATATTTCACGGGGATCTGCAGGGCATCCGCCACGGCAATGACGATGCCGCCCTTGGCGGTGCCGTCCAGCTTGGTCAGGGCAATGGCGGTGACGCCGGCAATCTCCTTGAACTGCTTTGCCTGGATCAGGCCGTTCTGTCCGGTGGTGCCGTCCAGCACCAGCAGTACTTCCTTCGCCGCGTTGGGCAGCTCCCGGCCCACAATGCGGCTGATCTTGTTCAGCTCATTCATCAGGTTGGCCTTGTTGTGCAGCCGTCCGGCGGTGTCGATAAGGATCACGTTCACATCCCTGGCTCTGGCAGCCTGAATGCCGTCGAAAACCACAGAGGCAGGGTCCGCCCCCTCATGCTGCCGGACGATGTCCGCACCGCTGCGGCCCGCCCAGATCTCCAGCTGGTCCGCAGCGGCGGCCCGGAAGGTATCCCCCGCGATGAGCAGGACCTTCTTCCCCTGGTCCGTCAGCTGTTTGGCCAGCTTACCGATGGTGGTGGTCTTACCCACGCCGTTGACGCCGATGACCAGAATCACCGAGGGCTTCGTGGACAGGTTCAGCTCCGTGTCTCCCACGTTCAGCATATCCACCAGAATGTCCTTCAGAGCCTCCCTGGCTTCTTCCGTGGATTTCAGATGCTGCTCCCGCACTGCCCTGCGCAGCCGGTCGGTGGCCTTCACGGCGGTATCCACACCCAGATCCGCCAGGATCAGGCTCTCCTCCAGCTCGTCGTAAAAGTCGTCGTCAATTTCGGAAAAACCGGAAAACACGCTGCCCAGAGTGCCGCTCAAAGCGTCCCGGGTCTTGGTAAGTCCGGCCTTGATCTTGTCAAAAAATCCCATAAAAATCTCCTTTATTTGCAGATATAAGCGATCAGACAGAAAATCGAAAGAACCATTCCGCCGCCGCAGAGATTGTCGTATAAATGATCGTTTACGCTTGCACTCACTGTAGGGCGGGGGCTTGCCCCCGCCGACGCACCTATGGTTATACATATTTGCGTTTGACGCAGCAGATTGCACATCTCACCTGCTCGGCGGGGGCAAGCCCCCGCCCTACGATGGGTGCAATATGAATCGGTGCGTCGGTGCGCTAAACGATCCTTTCCATGAGGAATTCAGAGAACAGCGGAATCGTTACAGATCGGGAATATCTGATATCTGATATCTTGTATCTGATATCTTATTCCACGATTCCCAAATATTCTTCCATCTGGTTCAGGTCCAGGCGCAGCAGCTTGGAAACGCCCTGCTCCTGCATGGTGACGCCGTAGAGAACGTCGGCGGATTCCATGGTGCCCCGGCGGTGGGTGATGACGATGAACTGGGTTTTCTTCGCCAGGTTGTGCAGGTAACTGGCAAACCGCTCCACGTTCCGGTCATCCAGAGCCGCGTCGATCTCGTCCAGCAGGCAGAAGGGCGTGGGCCGCACCTTCAAAATGGCGAAGTACAGCGCCGTGGCCACAAAGGCCTTTTCGCCGCCGGAGAGCAGCGTGATGGTCTTGACCTGCTTTCCCGGGGGCTGGACCCGGATCTCGATGCCGCAGGTCAGGGGGTTCTCCGGATCCTCCAGGATCAGCTGGCCCTTGCCGCCGCCGAACATCTCCTCGAAGGTCTGGCCGAAGTAGTGGTCGATCTTTCCGAATTCCGCCACGAAAATGGCGGTCATCTCCTTGGTGATGTCCCGGATCACGCTCTCCAGCTCCCGCTTGGAATTCAGCACGTCATCCCGCTGCCCGGCAAGGTAAGAATAGCGCTCGTTGACCCGGGCATATTCCTCGATGGCGCCCAGGTTGGGGGTGCCCAGAGCGGCGATCTTCCGCTTCAGCTCCGCCGCCCGGCGGTTGCCGGAAGCCACATTCTCAATTTCACCCCGGTGTTCGGCGGCGGTGCCGGGGGTCAGGCCGTAGGAGTCCCACAGCTTGTCCACGATCTGCCGCTCCTCCATGTCGGAGGTCACCTTCTTCTGCTCCAGCAAGGCGCAGGCCCGCTCCATATTCAGGATGTCCTTGTTTTTCTCCTGGGCCTCCCGCTCCGCTCTGGTCTTGGAGGCTTCCGCCTCCGCCCGGTCGGAGAGGGTCTTCTGCATCTGGGCGCTCATCTCGGCGCTTTGCCGGTCGTTCTCCTCCTGGCGGTTCTTCAGCCGGGTGATCTCCTCCTCCAGACGGGCGGAGTCCTCCCGGATGGCATCCATCAGGGCGATCTTCTTCTCCCGGTCTCCCTCCATGGCGGAGCGCAGGCCCTGCAGGTCCTCAATATGGGCCAGGGCGGTGGAGCGCTCGGCGTCCAGAGCCGCCTCCTCGGTCTTCAGGGCGGTCATCCGGTCGGAGATCTCCGCGTTGGCCCGGGCCGCCTCGGACTGGCTGCCCTCCAGCTGGGCCAGGGTCTGCCGGGTCTGCTCAAGCTGCTGGGTATAGACCTGAATTTTCGCCTGCTGGGCGGCGTAGCGCTCCCGGTCGGAGCTGCTCCGCTGATCCAGCGCGTCCCGCTCCCGGGCAGCGGCGTCCTGCGCCTCCTGGATGGCGTTCAGGAGAATTTCAAACTGCTTTTCCTGGCCCTGGAGGCGCAGCACCTGATCCTCCGCCTCCCGGAGCTGATCCCGGGCGGCGCTGATCTGGAACTCCACCTGGTCGCACTGGCGCTGGGCCTCCTGCAGCTCGGCCTGGGTGACCATTTTCTCCTGCTGCAGCTTTTTTTCCCGGGCGGTGAGCTTTTCCAGCTCGTTGGCCCGGGACAGAATGCCCGCTTCCTTGTTGACGGAGCCGCCGGTCATGGAGCCGCCGGGGT
Source organism: bacterium (assembly GCA_004562395.1). Classification (GTDB taxonomy): domain Bacteria; phylum Bacillota; class Clostridia; order Oscillospirales; family Oscillospiraceae; genus Faecousia. The sequence goes on from SFQY01000042.1 coordinate 20,367, forward strand.
TCATGACCTGTCCGTCCAGGGTGACGATCTTAAACCGGCTGTGGTATTTCTGGGACATCTGGATGGCGGCATCCATGTCCTGAACGATCACCGTCCGTCCCAGCAGGTTCTCCACGATCCCCTGGTACTGCTGTTCGCTGGTCACCAGCCGGGAGGCGATCCCCACAAAGCCCCGGCAGTTTTCCAGGCCGTTCTCCTGCAGAAGCCTGCCCTGAATGCTGCTCAGGGGCAGGAAGGTGGCCCGGCCGCCGCCGGTTCGCTTCAAATAGGAGATGGCGGCCTTGCCGTCGGCCTCGCTGCCCACCACGATCTGCTGCATGGCGGCGCCCAGGGCGATTTCAATGGCCACGGTGTAGCTGTCCTCGGTACGGATCAGCCGGGAGACCGGTCCGTGGACATTGCGCAGAGCGCCCCGCTGGGCCTCCTGCATCACCATCCGGACGGCCTTGTTGTAGCTTTCAAAATCCCGCTCCATGGCCCGGAACACCCGTGCCTTGGCGGTCACGGAGTCCAGCTGGGCGGTGAGCTCCCGCTCCTTCTGCTGCAGCTCATCCCGGCGCTTGAGCCGGGTATTCTGACGCAGGGTATACCCTGCGATGGTGTTGTTCGCGGCGGTGACATTCTCCTGGGCCTGCCGCAGCTCCCTGAGGCACTGGTCCAGATTGCTCTGGGCCTCGTGGCGCCGGGCCGCTCCCGCGGACAGGTCGCCGCTGAGCTGCTCCAGCCGCTCCCGGGTCTGGACCATGCTCTCCTCCAGGCCCCGGACATCGGCCTGCCGGCCGGCAATGTCCGCCGCCAGGGAGGATTCCTTCCCCCGCAGCTCCAGGAACTGCCGGGTCATGCCCTGGGCATTGGCCGTCATGGCGGCAAGCTCCCCCTGAAGCTTCTCCAGCTCCCGGCGCTTTTCCGAAAGGGTCTGCTCGATCTGGCTGATCCGGCTGCGGGTCTGGTCGATCTGGGCCACGATGCCGCCGCTGCGGTCGGCCTGACCCTTCAGTTCTTCCTCGATCCGGCTGAGATTGCCGTTGTTATTTTCCACATTGCCCCGGAGGACTGCCATCTGGCCGTCCAGCTGCTGATGGGTGCTGGACAGCATATTCACCTTCACCCGGACGGTCTCCAGCTCCCCGTCCCGCTGGCGCAGGAGATCGCCCATATCCTCCGCCTGCCGGTAGAGGGCATCCAGGTCGTCATGAGCCTGCTGAAGCACAAAGGAAGCGGAAGCGTAGTCCTCCTCCGCCTTTTTGGCGGCGGCGGTCAGCTTATCCAGGGTATCCAGCCAGACGGCCACCTCAACGCCCTTCAGCTCGTCCTTCAGCTCCAGATATTTTTTGGCCTTCTCCGACTGGGCCTTCAGGGGCTCCAGCTGCAGCTCCAGCTCGGAAACCTTGTCGCCGATGCGCAGCAGGTTTTCCTCCGTATGCTCCAGCTTCCGCTCCGTTTCCTCCTTGCGGTGGCGGTACTTGGAGATGCCCGCCGCCTCCTCGAAGATCTCCCGCCGGTCGGCGCTTTTCAGGGAGAGGATCTCATCGATTCTGCCCTGGCCGATGTTGGAATAGCCCTCCCGGCCCAGGCCGGTGTCCATGAACATCTCGTTGATGTCCCGGAGCCGGGCGGACTGCTTGTTGATGTAATATTCACTGTCTCCGGAACGGTAATACCGCCGGGTGACCATGACCTCGTCAGCGTCGTAGGCCAGCGCCCGGTCGGAATTGTCCAGAGTCAGCGTGGCCTCCGCGAAGCCTACGGCGGCCCGCTTCTGGGTGCCGCCGAAGATCACATCCTCCATCTTCGCGCCCCGGAGGGTCTTGGAGCTCTGCTCGCCCATGACCCAGAGGATGGCGTCGGAAATGTTGGACTTGCCGGAGCCGTTGGGTCCGACGATGGCGGTAATGTCATCGCCGAACCGGATCAGGGTCTTGTCCGGAAAGGATTTGAAGCCCTGTAATTCCAATGATTTCAGATACACAGCAAAACCTCATGTCAAAAGAGTATAATTCAGTTTATTATATTCGAAACACACGCAGATTGCAAGAATTTCTTTTTCCTTTCCCCCGGAACAAGGCCATCCGTTTCAGGATCCCAAAGCAGCGTATTTCGCGGGAAAGGATCGTTCCGCACAGCACCCCCGCGGTGGCCCGTCGCCGAAGACGCAGGGGACGCAGATATAAGCAGATACAAGATATTAGATATGAGATATAAGATGTGGTATAAACTGTACACATCGTTTTGACTCAGCTGCCCGATGAATTGGTGTTTGACGGGGTGTTTGTACTTTGCGCCCGAAGGGCGCCTTGGCTTCCCCCCGGGGGAAGCTGTCGCCCAAATCGGCTCTTCGGAACCGATTTGGGTGACTGATGAGGAATGCGGGCAGAAAACTGTCCGGATCAACATGGTTGGAACTTATTACGGCCTTTCAGCTGAGAAAAAGTACCAACCTTCCCCAAAATCGAAGTGTAGCCGCCCGAGTTCCTCATCCGTCTCGCCCTTGCGGGCGAGCCACCTTCCCCCCGGATGCGAATCAATAGTTGAAAAGTAATGAAAACATAGCAAAAGCAAGACAAGAGAAAATATGGAAGAGCAAACTGGAAAGGGAACGAAC
>SFQY01000043.1 GCA_004562395.1 bacterium
CACTGGGGCGGATGAGGAACGGCGATCTGTTCCGAATCTGTATGCATTTCGTTAAAAAGGTACATTGGAAAAGTCTGTACCGTTTAAATTAACGGCATTACGAATGGGAAGGTGTCGCCATTCCTCATCCACCGCTTCGCGGTCCCCCTTCCCCCCGGGGGAAGGTATTGGGGTGCGGTGCGGCAGCGCCCTTGCCGCCCCCTTTGGGGCAATGTCATCAACTTAAGGAACCAGGCCCCGTTTTCCCTGTCATTGCGAACCAGTCCGCTTTCCTGGTGTGGCAATCCCCCAAGGTTTTCGACCGGTTTCGTGGACGGGACGCAATACCTTCCCCCGGGGGGAAGGTGCCCCAGTTCGCAAACTGGGGCGGATGAGGAACGGCGATATGTTCCGAATCTGTATGCATTTCGTTAAAAAGGTACATTGGAAAAGTTTATACCATTTGAATTGACCGCATTGCGAATGGTTAAGGTGTCGCCATTCCTCATCCACCGCTTCGCGGTCCCCCTTCCCCCCGGGGGAAGGTATTGCGCTCCTTCATCCCAACATTTCAAAATCATCCCCGAAGGGGATACCGCATCTTATATCTTATATCTGATATCTCCTATCTCCACAGGATCGCCCCCTCACGGACGAGCCGCAGCCTCCCGGGGTGCCCAGCTGAGACCCTTGGGGTAGAAGAACCGGAGCTTTTCGTCCGCCAAGGAGATGTCGATTTGCTGGCCCTGACGCAGCTCGCCGTCCAGGTTGATGGGGGTGGGGCCGTCGCAGAGGATTCGCAGCCGGTCCGTCCGGAAGTGGCGGATCAGCTTCGGCAGCTCCCGGTAGCGGCCGTTTTTGTACTTGCCGATGACCAGAGGCACCTGGGCCCGGCTGACCTTCTTCACCAGCAGCACGTCCAGCAGGCCGTCGGCGGGGTCCGCTTCCGGCACCGGGTTGAAGCCGCCGCCGTAGTAGCGGCCGTTGCAGACGCAGACGAAGGTCTGCTCCCCATCGATCCGCTCTCCGTTGATCTCCACCACGTAATGCTCCGCGATGCCCCGGATCACGTTCACCACCGTGGAGACGGCGTAGGCCCGGAAGCCCTGGAGCAGGGGCAGGCGCTTGTACCGGGCCACGTCGGTGCCGATCCGGGCGTCCAGACCCACGGAGCAGATGTTCAGGGCGTAATCGTCGTTGCAGCGGATCAGGTCGAAGACCGCTTCCTCCGGATCCAGCAGCCGCTCCGGATGGGTGAAGGCCTCGGGCTCGCTGAACAGGCGCACAAAGTCGTTGCCGCTGCCGCCGGACAGCACCGTCACCGCCGCGTTGGGAAAGCCCGCCGCCCCGGCGGCCACCTCGTTGAGGGTGCCGTCGCCGCCGCAGGCGTAGATCCGGACCTCCTTCCCGGCCTCGGCAGCCTCCCGGGCCAGCCGCCGGCACTCCCCCGGAGCGGAGGAGACTTCGATCCGATAATTAAGCCCCCGGAAGGCGGCGTCGATGGCCGCGGTATACTCCGCCGTCCGGTCCCGGCTTCCCGCCGCCGGGTTGATGATAAACAAATGGTTCATGGGGTACCTCTTTTCTTTCTCGGGTGAGGGGGAATTTTTCCATGCAAAATGATCGTTTCGCATAACAGATGTCCCCCGCGTAGTCGCCGAAGGCGCATGTACGAAGATATCAGATACGAGATATGAGATATCAGATGCGGTATCCCCTTCGGGGATGTTTTAAAATATCCTGATCGGTTTTCCCCAGCAGCCCGATAAATTGGTGTTTGCAGGGATGCCGGAGCGCAATACCTTCCCCCGGGGGGAAGGTGCCCCAGTGCGCACACTGGGGCGGATGAGGAACGGCGATATGTTCCATATTTGTATGCACTTTCCCCCCGGGGGAAGGCATTGCGCGGCACTCATCCTTACAAATTCCAATTTGTCGAACGCTGGTCAACGCCGGTCAGCACATTTCAAATTCATCCCCGGAGGGGACACCACATCTTATATCTGCGTTTTCTGCGCCGGGTACATATACAGGTCGCATTTGATCATGCCGTTATAGAGCTTGCGCTTTTTGGCGGCGCGGCGGCCGAAGTAATGCTCGAACTCCGGCTCGGAGGTGATGATGAACTTGCTCCAGCCGTCGGCGAATTTCAGGTGGCGGCCCAGGGCGGCGTAGAGGCGCTGGGCGCTCTGCTGCTCCAGCATCCGCTGGCCGTAGGGGGGATTGCAGATGAGAATGCCCCTGTCCGTGGGCAGGCTCATTTTGGTGGCGTCGCCGTCCCGGAAGGTGATCACATCCCCCACCCCCGCCTTCCGGGCGTTGGCCATGGAGAGGCTGACGCACTTGGGGTCGTTGTCGGAGCCCAGGATCCGGTAATTGCCGTGAAATTCCCGGTCTTTGGCCTCGGTCCGGGCCTGCTGCCAGGCTTCCGCATCCGACCAGGCGAAGGACTCCGCCGCGAAGCGCCGGTTCAGGCCCGGGGCCCGGTTTTTGGCGATGAGGGCCGCCTCAATGGGGATGGTGCCGGAGCCGCAGAAGGGGTCCCACAGAAATTCCCGGCCCCGGTAGCGGGTCAGCTGGACCATGGCCGCCGCCAGCGTCTCCCGGAGGGGGGCGTCGTTGCCCACCGCCCGGTAGCCCCGCTTGTGCAGCCCCGGGCCGGTGGTGTCCAGGAACAGCTGGAACCGGTCGTTCATGAGGGAGAACTGAAGCTGGTACTTTGCCCCCGTCTCCGGCAGCCAGCTCAGGCCGTAGGCCTCCCCCAGGCGTTTGGAGGCGGCCTTCTTCACGATGGCCTGGCAGTCCGGGACGCTCATGAGCTGACTGTTCAGGCAATGGCCCTTCACGGGGAAGGTGCCGTCTTTGGGGATGAAGTCCTCCAGACGGGTCCGGGCCACCCCCTGGAACAGCTCCTCGAAGGTTTTGGCCGGAAAGTCCGCCAGCACCAGCAGCACCCGCTCGCCGGTGCGAAGGCAGAGGTTGGCCTTGGCCAGAGCCGCCTGGTCCCCGGAAAACAGCACCCGGCCATTCTCCGCCCGGACATTCTCCAACCCCATCCGCCGCAGCTCATCCCCGGCAATCCCCTCCAGGCCAAACAGACAGGGTACGCAAAATTCAAATTGTGTCATAGGTCCTCCATTCTGAACGCCCTCCTTCCGGGGGGCAGGCTGTGGGGCAGACGCCCCGAAATTTGTAAAGGCTTTTCGCCCCGTGCCCTCCGGCAGGGGCCCGAAACGGATCCGCTCTCCCACCACCAGATCGATCATCCGGCAGACCCCCTCCAGATTCCGATGGATGTCCGCGTTGGAGAACCGAAGGACCTTCAGACCCAGGGATTCCAGGTAACAGGTCCGCTCCGCGTCCCGGACGATCCCCGGGGATTCGAAGTGCTGGGAGCCGTCCAGCTCGATGACCAGCCGGGCTTTGGCGCAGTAAAAATCCACGATATATCTGCCGAAGGGACACTGTCTGCGAAACTGCACCGGATAATCCCGCAGATATTGGTACCACAGGGTGTTCTCCTCCTTCGTGGCCTCCCTGCGCAGAGCCTGGGACAGACGGGTAAGCTTTTCGTTCTTTTCCATGGCGCTCCTTTGATTTTCTTTTTGAGTTGTAGCACGTGACCTTCTCCCAAGGGGAAGGACTTAGGCTGCAGCACGTAAACCTTCCCCCTCGGGGGAAGGTGGCACGGCGAAGCCGTGACGGATGAGGGGAAAACGTAGAGACTTCCTCAGCGGTAACGATAAAAAGGGAAGGTCTTGAGCTGCAACGCGTAAACCTTCCCCCTCGGGGGAAGGTGGCACGGCAAAGCTGTGACGGATGAGGGGAAACGTAGAGATTTCCTCAGCGGTAACGATAAAAAGGGAAGGTCTTGAGCTGCAGCGCGTAACCTTCCCCCCGGGGGAAGGTTATGAGGTGCGGCGAAAAAACTCAGGGAATGATTTGTTTGGGTTTACGGTAGCGTTCCTCCTCGGAGAAGACGCAGCCGCAGTATTTTTGGATATAGAACCCATGCTCCCGGGCGAAGGTCTGGCCCTCCCGGAAGTAGGGGCGGAAGTCCCGGTACAGGAAGGCCACGCCGTACTCCTTTGCGGCCCGCTCCGCCACCTCCCGCAGCAGCTCGTGGTTCTGGTAGGGGCTGATGAACAGCGACGAGGTAAAGCTGTCGAAGCCCCCCTCCGCCGCCTGCCGGGCGGTCTCGTACAGGCGCATCTCATAGCACTTGACGCAGCGGTGGCCGATGTCCTCCGCCACCGCCCGGACGAAGGGCCGCAGGGCGTAGTCGTCCCGCTCGATCAGAGGCAGGCCGATCTCCCCGGCGTAGTCCCGAAGGCAGTTGCGCCGGGCGCGGTACTCAGTGAAGGGGTGGATGTTGGGGTTAAACCAGAACCCCGTGACCTCCAGTCCGTCGGTCCGGAGAATGTCAATGGGCCGGTTCGCGCAGGGCGCGCAGCAGATGTGAAGCAGTGTTTTCATAATCTCACCTTGGGAAAAATTCGTTTTGTGGAATAACTGGACCCCTACGGAGGGCGTCAGGGGGTGATCTGCCCCTCCAGGCCCTCCCGGTGGAGGCCGGTGATGGTGACGGGGAGGAGTTGGTTGTGCAGGTCCCGGCCGGGGGCGTAGACCTTGATGTAGTTGGGGGCGTGGCCGGTGTAGAATTCCCCCTCCGGCTCCTCGAAAAGGACCTGCTGGACGGTGCCGATGAGGCTTTCCCGGTAGGCCCGGCTCATTTCCTCCGCCGCGGCCATGGCCTCCCGGCTGCGGCGCTCCTTCACCCCGTTGCCGTGCTGGCCGGGCATTTTGTCCGCCGGGGTGCCGGGGCGGCGGGAATAGGGGAAGATGTGCATGGCCGCGAAGCCGCATTTGCGGATAAAGGCCAGGCTCTGGGCGAACTCCTCCTCCGTCTCCCCCGGGAAGGCCACGATCATGTCCGTGGTGACGGCACAATTTGGGAAATATTTTCGCAGCAGGCAGACGCTTTCAAAATACCGGCCGGTGTCGTACTTCCGCTTCATCCGCTGCAACACCGTGTCGCAGCCGCTCTGCAGACTCAGGTGGAACTGGGGGCAGAGGTTGGGAAGGGCCGACAGGCGGCGGCAGAAGTCCTCGGTCACCACTCTCGGCTCCAAAGACCCAAGGCGGATCCGAAGCCCGGGCACCGCCCGGCACAGAGCCTCCACCAGGGCGGCCAGCTCCGGCTTTCCCGGCAGGTCCACGCCCCAGCTGGCGATCTCGATGCCCGTGACCACGATCTCCCGGTAGCCCCGGGCGGCCAGGTCCCGGGCCTGGTCCACCGCCACGGCCAGGGGGGCGGAGCGGACGGGGCCCCGGGTGTAGGGGATGATGCAGTAGGTGCAGAAATTCACGCAGCCGTCCTGGACCTTCAGCATGGCCCGGGTCCGCTCCTCCAGCCCTCCGGCGGGCAGCACCTCGAACTCCCGCCGCCCCAGGGCGTTGTCCAGGGACTCCCGGTGGGTCCGGTCCTCCAGGGCCGAGAGCATCAGCTCCAGAAAACCCTGCCGGTCGCCGCTGCCCCCGATGACATCGGCCCCCAGCTCCCGCACCGCCTGGGCCGCGTGCTGGGTGTAGCAGCCGCAGACCCCGATCACCGCCTCCGGATGCTCCCGGCGGCACCGGCGGATCACCGCCCGGTTTTTCTTGTCCGCCACCGCCGTGACGGAGCAGGTGTTGATGATATAGCCGTCGTTCTTTTCCGAAAAGGCCCCGATGCTGTGGCCCATATCCTGCAGCAGCCGCTCCATGGCCTGGGTCTCGTATTGGTTCGTTTTACAGCCGAGGGTGTAGAAAGCAAATCGCATTTGTCAAAACCACCAAGAAATAAAATGATAAAATGTGTAAATCGTCCAAACCGCCAGTTGCATTTTCCCGAAAAAATGCTATAATGTGTATCACCCACGAAAGTGGAGGGGTTTGAGCCGATCCTGGATTGTCTCCCCAATTATACACGAATTTATCCTGTTTGTACAGCTTTCAGGGGGACTTTTATGTGGGAATTTGAGATCGTCCTTCGCTCGGTCCAGGATGTCCAGGAGTTTGTGGCGCTGGCCACCAAGAGAAGCTTCGCCGTCCAGATCAGCGACGGCCGCCACCGGGTCAACGGCAAGAGCTTCATGGAAATGTTCTGCCTGGACTTCACCCGGCCCCTGAAGGTCAGCGTCCGATGCGACGAGGTCCGGTTCGATGAATTCCGGGCCGACGCCCTGCGCTTTCTGGCCAAAACCTGAATATGGCTCTAGTAGCACCGTCCTGGGAATACTCGGGGCGGGTTTTTTAACCCTTTTTTCCGGGAAAACGGTGGATTTCTTGACTTCCCCCCGGATCGCATGGTATAATGGCGGGAAATGTGGAACGCGTAGCGCAGATATCAGATACAAGATATGAGATGTGGTATCCCCTCCGGGGATGATTTTAAATTTGCGGATCGGTTACACCCAACTGTCCCATAAATTGGTATTTGCAGGGACGTCGCAACGCATAACCTTCCCCCTCGGGGGAAGGTGCCCCAGTGCGCACACTGGGGCGGATGAGGGGCTGACGCACCGAAGGGTTCCATCGGGGGAAACAGGAGTACCATGTCGGTAATTTTCCCCTTTTATCGTTATCGCCGAGGAAATCTCCACGTTTCCCCTCATCCGTCACGGCTTCGCCGTGCCACCTTCCCCCGAGGGGGAAGGTCTTGCGTTCCCGCACCCCTACAAATTCCAATTTTCCTTCATCCCAACATTTCAAAATCATCCCCGAAGGGGATACCACATCTTATATCTGATATCTGGTATCTCATATCTCCACGGGGTTGCCCTTGATACACTGGATTCTTATTTTTGGAGGACCAAATGATGGCTTTTATCTATTACGCGCTGTTTGCCCTTGCCGTGGCGGCGGGGGATCAGGTGGTGAAGCACCTGGTGGTGGCGAACATCCCCCTGGCCGGGGAGGTGCCCTTCCTGCCGGGGCTGCTGCGGCTGACCTATGTCCGCAACACCGGGGCCGCCTTCTCCTCCTTTGAGGGGCAGCAGTGGCTCTTCGCCCTGATTTTTCTGATCTTCACCGGGCTGGTGGTCTGGGAATTCTTCAAAAAGCCCCTGGGCTTTACGCCCCTGGAGCGGTGGTGTATCGCGGCCATCTACGGCGGCGGTCTGGGGAACATGATCGACCGGGTGCGGCTGGGGTACGTGGTGGACATGATCGAGACGACCTTTATGGAGTTTCCCGTGTTCAATGTGGCCGACTGCTTCATCACCTGCGGCTGCGCGGTGCTGATGGTCCACCTGGTTCTGTGGAACAAGAACTTCTGGAAGGACGGGAAACATGATCCTCATTGCTGACACCCAGGGGGAGCGGCTGGACGCCTTCCTGGCCCGGCAGGGCGAAAACCTCAGCCGCAGCGCCGCCCAGAAGCTCATCGAGGAGGGCCGGGTCACCCGCAACGGCGCCCCCGCCAAAAAGAACGACCGGCTCACCCCCGGGGACCGGGTGGAGTACACCCTCCCGGAGGTTCATCCCGTGGACATCGCCCCCACCGAAATGGCCCTGGACATCGTCTACGAGGATGAGGACCTGCTGGTGATCAACAAGCCCAAGGGTCTGGTGGTCCACCCCGCCGCGGGCCACGCCGACGACACCCTGGTCAACGGCCTGCTCTACGCCCTGGGGGACTCTTTGAGCGGCATCAACGGAGAGCTGCGTCCGGGGATCGTCCACCGGATCGACAAGGACACCTCCGGACTGCTGGCTGTGGCCAAAAATGACTTCGCCCACGCCATGCTGGCCTCCCAGCTGAAGGACCACACCATGGCCCGGACCTATGAGGCCGTGGTCTGCGGGGTGCTGAAGGAGGATCATGGCACCGTGGACGCCCCCATCGGCCGGCACCCCACGGACCGGAAGAAAATGTGCGTCACCCAGAGAAATTCCAAGCCCGCCGTCACCCACTGGGAGGTCATCCGGCGCTACCGGGGCTACACCCACATCCGCTGCCGCCTGGAAACGGGCCGGACCCACCAGATCCGGGTCCACATGGCCTACATCGGCCACCCCATCCTGGGGGACACGGTCTACGGCCACAAAAAGCCCGAGCTGGGCCAGTCCAGCCAGTGCCTCCACGCGGGAGCCCTGTGCTTCCGCCACCCCAGAGACGGCCGCCCCGTAATGGTCTTCGCCCAACTCCCGGACTACTTCCGCCAGGTGCTGGAGAAGCTGGAGAAGATGGGCTAAAAGGCGTGACATGCCCCCTCCCCCGCGTAGGGAGATATGAGATATCAGATATAAGATGTGGTATCCCCTCCGGGGATGAATTTGAAAATTGTGATTATCGGTTTTCCTCAGCAGCCCGATAAATTGGAATTTGTAGGGGTGCGCCGCACCATACCTTCCCCCGGGGGGAAGGTGCTTAAGTAGCGCACACTGGGGCGGATGAGGAACGGCGATATGTTCCAAATTTGTATGCACTTCGTGAAAAAGGTACATTGGAAAAGTCTGTACCGTTTGAATTGACCGCATTGCGAATGGTAAGGTGTCGCCATTCCTCATCCACCGCTTCGCGGTCCCCCTTCCCCCCGGGGGAAGGGAGGAAAACCGATCAAAACATTGAAAAACATCCCTGAAGGGGATACCACATCTTATCTCTCATATCTTCCATCTTATATCTCTATTCCTGCCCCGGGGCCAGACAGAAAGGATTCATTATGGGACTTTTTTCGGATGTTTTACTGACCGTGGACTATGACCGGACGCTGACGGCGCCGGATTCTTCCATTCCGGAGCGGAATCTGGCGGCCATCCGGTATTTTATGGACAACGGCGGGGCCTTCACCGTCAACACCGGCCGAAGCGTCCCCATGACCCGGGTGTTCCGGGACATTGTGCCGGTGAACGCGCCGCTGCTTCTGTACAACGGCTCCGCCGCCTACGACCCCCGGGAAAACCGGGTCAGCTTCTGCCATGAGATCCCCATGGACCTGTGGCAGACCGTGGCGGAGTGCCAGCGGCGGTTCCCCGACCTGACGGTGGAGGTCCAGGGCATCGACGCCCACTACCGCTTCTCCGAAAACCCCGCCTGGGACGCCTTCAGCGAGAACAACCGCTGCGCCCACGCCCTGGCCCGGCCGGGCGACAACCTGGGGCCCTTCCTGAAGTTTACCTTCTACGGCCGTTTTGAGGACATCACCGTCAACAGCTTCTTTCACGGGGACCCCCGGGAGATCCGCCGGATGGATGAGGCCCAGCAGGAGCTTGTGCGTCTTTGGGGGGACCGGCTGGAGGTCTTCCGGGCCGCCCCCCGGATCATCGACGTCCACGCCAAGGGCGTCTCCAAGATCCGCTGCGCCCGGGAGCTGCAGCAGCGGCTGGGCCGGAAGATCCTGGTCTGCGCCGGAGACGCCGACAACGACCTGCCCATGCTCCTGGGGGCCGACTACGCCTACGCCCCCGCCGACGGCGCCGTGGCGGACCGGTTCGAAAACGTCTGCCCCTGCGCCGAAGGGGCCGTGGCCGAGGTCATTGCCAAAAAAATTCCGGCCATTTTGGAAAAATAGCTTGACACAAGGGCGGTTTCATGATAAAATTCTAGGGCTGTAATAGCCAGGCGATAGGCGTGCGGGTGTAGTTCAATGGTAGAACACCAGCCTTCCAAGCTGGATACGCGGGTCCGATTCCCGTCACCCGCTCCATTTAAATGCGCCAGTAGCTCAGCTGGATAGAGCAACTGCCTTCTAAGCAGTAGGTCGGGGGTTCGAGTCCCTCCTGGCGTGCCAGTACTGCCTTCGGCAGTAGGTAATAAGTAATAGAGAATAGTGAATAAGTAAAGTGTCGGCGAAGCCGACTGATTCAAAATGTGCCGAAGGCACACAACACTTCTTCACTTTTCACTGTTACTTCTAACTTCAAATATGGTGGATATGGCCTAGTTGGCTAAGGCGTCAGATTGTGGCTCTGAAGATCGTGGGTTCGAGTCCCATTATCCACCCCATAAAAAAAGAAGCACCCTGTGGGTGCTTCTTTTTTATGGAATGAATAATGGGACTCGAAAGCCCGGCCCCGGCGAAGCCGGGGTGAAAAACATGCCGGTGGCATGTTTTTCAGGGCGTGGGAGAGTCCATGGGTTTCTGAACGCGGTCCGTAAGGACCGTGGGCAGAAACCCATTTTTTATCGGGCGTCGGTTTTTCCACGCACCCCTACGCGATAAACGAGCATTTTGCATTTTGTGCTTATCGGCTTTGCACAGCAGCCCGATAAGCAGGTGTTTGTAAGGATGAGTGTCGCGCAATGCCTTCCCCCGGGGGGAAGGTGCCCCAGTGCGCACACTGGGGCGGATGAGGAACGGCGATATGTTCCGAATCTGTATGCATTTCGTTAAAAAGGTACATTCCCTTCCCCCCGGGGGAAGGTATGGTGCAGCGCACCCCTACAAATCCCAATTTTCAAATTCATCCCCGGAGGGGATACCACATCTTATATCTCATATCTGATATCTCATATCTCCCTTGCGGGGGCGCCTCCGGCGACGGGCGACCGCGAGGGTCGCCCCTGATATCTCCTATCTCCACGGCTCACCCCGCCTGGTTTTCGAAGGCGGTGACCTCGCTGGCGGCGTCCATTTCGTAGTAGGCCAGCAGGATCTGCTCAGCCACCGGGGCCAGCCAGGAGCCGTGGGCCACCTTCTCGCCGTAGAGGGCCACCGCCACGTCCGGCTCGGTGTCCTCCGCCCGGCGGGCGAAGCAGATGAAGGCGCCGTGGTCGGAGCCGCCGGAGGAGTGCTGGGCGGTGCCGGTCTTGGCGTAGACGATGACCTCGTCCTTCATGGGCCAAACGCCGTCGGCGTCGGCATACTGGTCGGCCCAGCCGCCGAAGTACTTGGTGGCGGTGCCGCCGGGGTAGGTGATGACCTCCCGCATACCCTGCATATAGGTATCGACGGTGGTGGACTGCATTTCCAGCTGGTTGACCACCTGGGGCTGGTTCTCATAGATCAGGTTCCGGTAGTCCGAGGACACCACCCGGCTCAGGAAGGTGGCCTTCATCCGGGTGCCCTTGTTGGCCAGGGTGGAGGCGTAGACCGCCAGCTGCATGGGGGTGAAGCGGTTTTCGGCCTGGCCGATGGCGCCCAGAACACGGTCGCCTGCGGAGAAGTTGCCGTTGATGCCGGAGCCGTAGACCTCCCGCTTGCGCTCCTCCGTGTTGCGGTAGCCGGTTTTCTCCACCAGCTCGATGCCGGTGGGCTCACCCAGGCCCAGGGCCTGGGCGGTCTCGGCCACCATCTGCCAGGTGCAGCGGTAGCCCAGCTCGTAGAAGAAGTAGTTGCAGGAGTAGCACAGGGCCTTGGCTCCGTCGATGGTGCCGTGGGTGGCGTGGTTGGAGGTCCACAGCAGGCAGGTAGGCGAGAAGCCCTCCAGTCGGGTGTAGACGCCCTCGTCGGTGATCTCCTCGCCGGGGGTCAGCAGGATCTGGCCGTCCTTGTTCCGGTTCTCCATGGCGGTGATGAGGGTACACATCTTGAAGGTGGAGCCGGGGGCGTAGGCCGCGCCGAAGGCCCGGTTGAAGAAGGGCTTCAGGGGATCCGCCTCAATGTCGGCCCAGTCCTCGTACATGGTGGACAGGTCATAGGTGGGATAGCTGGCGCAGGCCAGAATGGAGCCGGTCTTGCACTCCATGACGATCACCGCGGCGCCCTCGGCGTCCAGGCCGTCGCCCTTATCGGAGGTATTCTGCTCCGGGTCGGTGATGGACTTCATGACCTTGGCCAGGGCGTCCTCGGCCACCTGCTGGATGGTGATGTCGATGGTGGTCTCCACGTTGTTGCCCGCGATGGGCTCCTTGACGATGGGGTTGCCGTTCTCGTCCTTGTCCTTGGCGTAGTACTGCTTGATGATGGCGCCGTCACGGCTGACCACGTCCACGCGGGTGCCGTCGATGCCGTGGAGGTACTCTTCAAAGGCCTGCTCGAAGCCGGACTGGCCCACCAGGGCGTCCATGGAGTAGTCCTGCTTTTTAAATTCCTCCCACTGGTCGCCGTTCATGCCGCCCAGATACCCCAGAATGTGGGCGCCGTACTTGGTGTGATACTCCCGGACGGTGGAGGATTCCACCATCAGGCCCGGAGTGTTCAGCTCCAGCAGCGCCGACAGATGCTCGTCGGACACGTCCTCCAGGAAGGTGTAGGTGGGCAGGTTGGTGATGCCCCGGAGGTCAAACTCGTACCGGAAGCCGATGACGGCCCGGGCGTCCTCGTCGGACCATTCCTCCGGCAGCTTGTAGCGCTCCCGCATTTTCTCCACCAGCAGCGGGGCGGTGATGTCCGAGTCCCAGCCGCAGTCCACCATGAACAGCTGGAAGTTGTTCTGCCAGGAGCTGTTGAACTCCGTCAGGGTGTAGACGAAGGGCCGGGTCCGGGACACGGGGAAGTGGTCGTTGTAGCTGATGCCCAGCTCCTTGCACTTCTGGACCAGCCGGTACAGGGCCTCGTTGCGCTGCTCGTAGGACTTGATAACATAGTGGTTGAACACCAGATCGTAGGAGGCCCGGTTGCCCACCAGCACGTTGCCGTTCCGGTCCAGGATATCCCCCCGGGCGGCCCGGACGGTGGTCAGGGTGGTGTAGGTCTGGGTGTTGTCGGTGTTGCCGTCGGTTTCGATGATCTGCAGGACAAAGAGCTTGCCCGCGAACAGCACCAGAATGAAACCGAACAGCACCAGCAGCAAAATCGCCCGAAAGCGGCTTATTCTTTCCATGTATTTCCTCCAATCAGGCCGATCTTACAGATCAGTGGGTAAAGCGGGATCATCAGAAGAACGGTGTAGACCCCGGTGAGGGCGAAGGAGCCGATCCGGTCCCAGCGGGTCAGGCCCAGAAAGAGCCCCACGGCGTAAAGGCCCAGCTCATAGGCCATCTGGGCAGCCCCGGCGCAGAGCACGATGGAGCCCCGGCTGCGGCTGAGGTACATCTGCCGGAAGATCACCGCGGCCACCCCGAAGAAGGTCATCAGGCCGATGGAATAGGCCCCGGGGGCGGAGCCGGAGAAAAAGTACAGCGTGGAGGTGATGAGCAGGAACAGACTGCCCACCTCGGTGCCCTCGATGACGGCGATGAGCAGGATCGCGCACACCGTCAGGTCGGTGGTGGCCCCCAGCAGCCGCACCCGGCTCATGATCACGTCCTGGACCACCAGGGCCAGCAGGATGGTCAGGATATACAGCCCCCATTTCAGCAGCCGCAGCTGCTGCAGCCGGGTCAGCCGGAGGGTCTTGAAGGCGGTGGCGGACCGGGGATCCGGCTTGAATTCCGAATCGATTTTTCTTCTGCGTTTTGCCATAGCCGCTCCTTACCCCGCCGCGGTTTCCGAGGTCTGAGGCTCGGTGGAGGGGGCGGCCTCCGTGGGCTGGGTTTCGGTGGTGGTCTGGGTAGTGGCGGCCTCGGTGGTGTACTGGGTGATGATGAAGACCTGCTCCAGGGAGCTGATCTCGGCGGCGGGGTCCAGCAGGGCGTACTTGGCCACGCCTGTGTCCTCAAAGCCCGCGTCCACCACGTAGCCCATGATCAGGCCCCGGGGATACACCGTGGAGCCGGAGGTCACCACCTGGTCCTTGTTGCGGATGATGGCGGAGGAGGGCAGATAGTTCATCTGAAGCAGGGTATCGCTGCCGCTGACGTAGCCGCCCCGGACCATGCCGTTGTAGCCGGAGGTGGCGATGGTGCCGGAAATTTCCAGGGTGGAGTCCAGCACGGTGGTGACCTCGGCGTAGTTGACCCCGGCGGAGGTCACCAGGCCCACCACCTCGCCGTTGGCGGTGATGGCGCACATATTCTCCTGGATCCCGGCGGCGGTGCCCCGGTTGATGGTGAAGGTGTTCTCCCAGTCGGTGGAGCTCCAGCCGATGATATAGGCGTCCACCAGCACATAGTCCTCATGGGTGGCGGTGAGGTCCAGCAGCGCCCGGAGCCGTTCGTTTTCCCGGGAGACGGAGTCAGCCTGACGGGCCACGTCCTCCATCTCGGCGATGCGCTTTTCCAGCACCTCGTTCTGGGCCTCCAGGGCCTCGTAGCGGAACATGTAGCCGTAGTACTTTTCCGCGGTGGTGGTCAGGGCGGTCCCCGCCGCCCGGAAGGGGGCCAGGAAGCCCTGGACCACCAGATCCACCGGGGTGGTGTTGGTGATGCCGCTGAGGATGGCCAGGCCCGCCGTCAGCAGGGCGGCAATGACCAGGATGATCTTCACCCGGGTCGAAAACAGGTTTCTCATAGTGTGTCCTCCATCGCTTCCGGCGCCAGCCGGGCCAGACTCTGACCCAGGCGGCACACGGGAAGTCCCATTACATTATAATAATCGCCCTCGATCCGCTGGCAGAAAAGCGCCGCGCCCCCCTGGATGCCGTAGGCGCCGGCCTTGTCCATGGGTTCGCCGGAGGCGATGTATTTTTCGATTTCTCGCTGGCTCAGGGGCCGGAAATGCAGGTCCGTCACCTCGGTAAAGGTCTCGGCCCGGTCCCCCCGGAGCAGGGTGCAGCCGGTCATCACCTGATGGTCCCGGCCGGAAAGCAACGTCAGCATGGCCGCGGCCTCCTCCCGGCTGTGAGGCTTACCCAGCACCCTCCCGGCGCAGACCACGATGGTGTCCGCCGCGATGACCAGATCGTCTTCCCCCCGAGGCACCGCCAGAGCCTTCGCCCGGCTCACCCGGGCCACCTCGTCAAAGGGCGCCTTTTCAGGGTCCATGGTCTCATCAATATCCGCCGCCCGCACAACAAAAGGGATCCCAAAGAGCCCCAAAAGCTCCCGCCGCCGGGGCGAAGAGGAGGCTAAAATCACTTGCATATTCCGTGTCCTTTCCACATATCAAAATCCCATGCGCCCCCCTCGCGTAGGGGCATAAATTAAGGTATGATTGCCACCGGCAATCATTGAGATTTATGATTCGCTGCGCGGAGCACCACCCTCGCGGTCGCCCGTCGCCGAAGGCGCATGTAAAAAGATATAAGATATGAGATATAAGATATAAGATGTGGTATCCCCTCCGGGGATGGTTTTAAAAAATACCTGTCATTGCGAACCAGTCCGCTTTCCTGGTGTGGTGACCGAAGGGAATGCCCTTGGTGCAATCCCCAAGGTTTTAGACCGGTTTCGTAGACGGGACCCAATACCTTCCCCCGGGGGGAAGGTGCCCCCGCAAGGGGGCGGATGAGGAACGGCGATATGTTCCATATTTGTATGCATTTCGTTAAAAAGGTACATTGGAAAAGTCTGTACTGTTTGAATTGGCTGCATTGCGAATGATAATGTGTCGCCATTCCTCATCCACCGCTTCGCGGTCCCCCTTCCCCCCGGGGGAAGGTATTGCGTTCCTTCATCCCAACATTTCAAAATCATCCCCGAAGGGGATACCACATCTTATATCTGATATCTCCTATCTCGTATCTTTTCCAGAGCGCCTTCAGCGACAGGCGACCGCAAGGATTGCCCCTACGCGGCGGGGAGGTAGCAGCTCTCACTCCACGCCCCGCAGATACAGCCCTCTGGTACAGGCCCCCGGGTCGAAGGGTTCGGGGTTCAGGTAATCGGCCAGGACCCGGTCGGTTTCCCGGCTGTTTTCCGTGGTGAAGTACAGCCGGATGGCCCAGACGCCCAGCTTGGCCAGGTCGTCCTGCCGGTCCAGCCAGCTGAGCTTCCGGCCGTTCAGCAGCACGCTGCGGCAGCTGTCGCCGTCCCGGATGATGGGAAACTCCGCCCCGGTCTTGTCCGTCAGCTTGCAGGCGCGGACCTGGCAGTCGCACTGGCCCGCCCGGTTGTGGATGAGGCACTGCTCCGTGACCATCAGGGGCATCCGGCCGTAGGCCAGCAGCTCCGCGTTCACCGCCTTGCTCAGGTCCCGGATCTGGGGCAGAGTCATCTCAAAGCTGACAGTGGCGGAGGAAAGCTCCAGCGAGCGCAGCACGTTCATGGCCCCGGAGTTGAAAATATTCAGGCCGAAGTCCCCGTGAATCCGCATCCCCGCCTCCCGGGCGGGCATCAGCAGCCCCAGGTTCCCCACCAGCACGTCCTTGACCCCCAGCTCCCGGAGCCGGGCCAGCCCCGAAGTGAGCTTGGGCAGCTCTCCGTCGTGGACGATCCTGGGCAGCGCCGCCGCCAGCCGTCCCCGCTGGACCAGCCGGGCGGTCATGGCGGGATCCGCCAGCAGGATGTGCATGGGCACATAGAGCATGGCCGTCTCCAGACTCAGAAGCTTTGGGGTCAGCTGCTCCTGGGTGGTGACCTGGACCGTCAGCCCCGGCAGTCCCCCGGGGCCCTTGAACTGGGGCACCGCCTTGGGCTTGCGCAGGGGATGCTCCTCCCGCCTGGCCCGCAGGGCCGTCAGCTGGTTCAGCACATCCCGGCGCATGGCGTTCACCGCCGCGGCGGAGATGGTCAGCCCCGGATCCACGTGGGTCCGGACCTCCGCGCAGCGGTAGGGGGTGCCGCCGGTCTTGGCCACCCGCTGGGCCAGGGCCGCCCCGGTCAGGGGCAGATTCCGGGCCAGCTCCGGACGGGGACCCTCGGAGCGGCAGGTGCGGCCCTCGGGGTCCGTGGCGGTGAGATAGCTGCCCTCCACGGACACCACCGCCCGGAAGGACAGGTCCACCAGCTGGTTTTCGGCAGTCTCATAGCTCTGCCGGGCGGCGGCCAGCCACTTGGCATCCTCCCGGGTCTCCTCCCGGACGCCGAACATCCTTCTGTCCACCCGTCCGGTGTAATAGCCGTCGGTAAAGCCCTGACGGTTGAAGGCCGTGAACAGCTCCCGGGCCATATCCTCGGTGACCTGGCCCTGGTCCATGGCCCGGCGGTAGACGGAAGTGACGGTGGCCACATACTCCGGCCGCTTCATCCGCCCCTCCAGCTTCACCGAGGCCACCCCCATCTGCTCCAGCTCCCCCAGGAAGCCCGCCAGGCAGTTGTCCTTCAGGCTCAGGGGGTACTTGTTCTCCCAGTGGGTGTAGCCGTAGCTCTGGCGGCAGGGCTGGGCGCAGCGGCCCCGGTTGCCGGACCGGCCCCCGATGGCCGAGGACAGGTAGCACTGGCCGGAATAGCACATGCACAGGGCACCGTGGACGAAAACCTCGATCTCAATGGGGGAACCCGCACAAATGTAGCGGATCTCCTCCCGGTTCAGCTCCCGGCTGAGGACCACCCGCTTCATGCCCATGGCGGCGCACAGCTGCACCCCCGGCAGGGAGTGGATCGTCATCTGGGTGGAGCCGTGGATGGGAATGTGGGGTGCGATCTGACGGCACAGCTGCACCACCCCCAGGTCCTGGACGATGAAGGCGTCCACATTGTTCTCGGCGGCGTGGCGGATGAGCTGGGTCAGCTCGTTCATCTCCCGGTCAGAAACCAGGGTGTTCAGGGTCAGATGGACCTGAACCCCCCGGACGTGGCAGTATTTCACCGCCTCCACCAGGGTCTGGGGGGTAAAGTTCTTGGCGCTTTGCCGGGCGTTGAAGCTGCCGCAGCCTAAGTAAACGGCATTGGCGCCGTTCTGCACCGCCGCGCGCAGGGCCTCCATAGAGCCCGCGGGTGCCAGTAATTCCAGCATAATTCTCTCTCCAAAAAGCTCATTTTCGCGGGGTATACTCCCGCAGTTTATACTTATGCACAGTATAGCACAGCCAAAGAAAAACTTCCACCCCTTCCGGCAGAATTCAAGAAAATTTAAGACCCCGTTCAAAAAATCCCCCCGCAAGGGAGATATGAGATATCAGATATCAGATATAAGATGTGGTATCCCCTCCGGGGATGAATTTAAAAAAGTGTATATCGTTTTTCCCCAGCAGCCCGATAAATTGGAATTTGTGGGGATGTCGGCCGCACCATACCTTCCCCCGGGGGGAAGGTGCCCCAGTGCGCACACTGGGGCGGATGAGGAACGGCGATGTGTTCCATATTTGTATGCATTTCGTTAAAAAGGTACATTGGAAAAGTTTGTACCGTTTGATTTGGCTGCATTCCAAAGGATGAGATGTCGCCATTCCTCATCCACCGCTTCGCGGTCCCCCTTCCCCCCGGGGGAAGGTATTGTGCGGCACTCATCCCTGCAAACACCAATTGATCGGTCAACTGAGGAAAACCGACATGCATATTTTTCAAAATCATCCCCGAAGGGGATACCACATCTTATATCTTATATCTCATATCTCCTATCTCCCCCCCCCGCATCCCCCCCGGCTTAACCAAAACTTAAAACAAACCTTCGGTTTTTTCGTTGCAATGCTGGGGAAGCTATGCTATACTTAGGAAAAAGATACGAAATGGAAGCTTTTCCGGCTGGTCCGGGGCTTCCCACGGATTGTGGGAGAGAACATGCTGAAAAAATACCTGCTTTGCTTTCTGATCTCCATGGTCCCCCTGATCGAGCTGCGGGGGGGCGTTCCCTTCGCGGTGGGCATGGGTCTAAGCTACTTCCCGTCTCTGGCGGTGTGCGTGGTGGGCAACATGCTGCCGGTGCCGGTGATCTACTTCTTCGCCCGGAAGGTGCTGCTCTGGGGCTGCGAAAAAAAACGGATCGGGAAATTTTTCACCCATTTTTACGAAAAGGGCGAGGCCGCCGGTCATAAGCTCATGGCCCGGGCAGGCCGGGGCGGGCTGTTTCTGGCCCTGATGCTCTTCGTGGGCATTCCCATCCCCGGCACCGGCGCCTGGACCGGCACCCTGGCCGCCTCCTTCCTGGACATGGGCATCAAGTCCACCTCCGCCGCCGTCTCCCTGGGGGTGGTCATGGCCGGCATCATCATGGGCCTGGTCGCCAAAACCGGCGTCCACGTCTTCGGCCTGTAACCCAATCCCATCCCCCGGCCAATGGCATCCGGGAATTCGTCGGATACCGGAACGCAATGCCTTCCCCCGGGGGGAAGGTCAAGCACCGCACCCCAATGCCTTCCCCGGGGGGAAGGTCAAGCACCGCACCCCAATACCTTCCCCCGGGGGGAAGGTGCTTAAGTAGCGCACACTGGGGCGGATGAGGAACGGCGATCTGTTCCGAATTTGTTTGCAGTTTGATAAAAAATATAATTGGAAAGTCTGTACCGTTTGATTTGGCTGCATTCCAAAAAATGAGGTGCCGCCATTCCTCATCCACCGCTTCGCGGTCCCCCTTCCCCCCGGGGGAAGGCATTGCGCGGCGCTCATCCCAACATTTCAAAATCATCCCCGAAGGGGATACCATATCTATTATCTATTATCTCATATCTGCAATCCCCCCCCTGCCTCTGCGCGGGGGAGTAACCCGTTCATTCGCCCGCCTGGGCGGGCTTTTTCTTTCAGGAGGTAATGAAAATGTCTGATTGTCTGTTCTGCAGGATCGTCGCCGGGGAGATCCCCTCCACCAAGGTATACGAGGACGACACCGTCTTCGCCTTCCGGGACATCGCCCCCCAGGCGCCCACCCACATTCTGGTGATCCCCAAGGTCCATATCCCCGGCTGCGACGGCGTCACCGCCGAAAACAGCGCCCTGGTGGCCCACATTTTTGAGGTCATCCCCGCCATCGCCCGGGCGGAGGGCCTGACGGGCGGCTACCGGGTGGTGAGCAACTGCGGCCCCGACGCGGGCCAGACCGTGCCCCACCTGCACTTCCACATCCTGGGCGGCAAGCCCCTGACCCTGGAAATGGCATGATCCACCCCACAAAAAAGTCTGGTTTTCCCGGAAACTCCCGGAAAACCAGACTTTTTTATTGTACATACCAGCTTCCCCAGCTGGCCGATCAATTGGAATTTGTAAGGATGAGTGCCGCGCAATACCTTCCCCCCGGGGGAAGGCATTGCGTTCCGACATCCCCACAGATCCCAATTCCTCAACCATCCGCGAAACCCGCTCCGCCCATTTTACCCCACGACCATCAAATCCTTGGGGAACTTGTTCAGCACCTCGCAGCCGTCCTCCGTGACCATGACCAGGTCCTCGATCCGGACGCCGAACTCCCCGGGCAGGTAGATCCCCGGCTCGATGGAGAAGACCATCCCCGGCCGGCAGACCGCCTCGGAGGCCCCGGAGACATCCGGCGGCTCGTGGCAGTCGATGCCGCAGCCGTGGCCCAGCCGGTGGGTAAAGAAGGGCCCGAAGCCCCCGTCGGTGATGATTTCCCGGGCGATGGCGTCCAGCCGGGCCAGGGGCACCCCGGGCCGGACCGCCGCCTCGGCGGCCTCGTTGGCCCGTTTCACCAGCTCATAGACCTGCCGCTGACGATCACTGACGGTTTTGTAGAAAACGGTCCGGGTCATGTCGCACCAGTACCGGGAGATGGGGGTGAAGATGTCGAAAATCACGCTGTCCCCGCTTTTCAGCACGGTGCCGTCGCCGCTGTGGTGGGGGTCCGCCCCGTTGGGGCCGAAGCACACCAGCTGGGTCCCCTCGCAGTCGGCGCCCCGGGCCAGATACTCCCGGTTCACCAGGGCGGCCAGCTCATTTTCCCGGACCCCCTCCCCCACAGCGGCAATGGCGGCGGCCATCACCTGGTCGTTCATGGCGGAGGCGTGGCGCATGGCGGCGCGCTCCCGGTGATCCTTGAACTGGCGGTTTTCATCCACGGGCATGGAGCCGTGAACGGGGACCACATCCGGCCGATGGCCCATGAGGCCGATGAGGAATTTGCTGTACCAGAACTTGTCGATGCCCAGAAGCCCCGGCTTCACCGCGGCGGCCAGAGCGGCCACGGGATCCTCCCCGTCCTTGTGGGACACGAAGGGCAGCTCCTCCGTGGAAGCCAGGCCGAAGATCTCGTTACCGAAGAGCGCGGCCTTCCCCTCATCGGTCAGCCAAAGGGCGATCATCCGCTCATGGGGCTCCACCCAGTAGCCCGTGAGGTAGTACAGCGAGGTGGTGGCGGTGACCAGAATCTGCCCCAGCCCCGCCTCCCGCATCCGGCCGGTGACCCGTTTCAGACGTTCCATATTCATAAAGCTTACGACCTTTCTGTTTTCAGATACCCCGATGATACCACAATCCCCCCCCGAAATGGAACCCCCAAAAACGCCGCCGAAGGCGCAGGGGACGGAGATATTAGATACGAGATATAAGATATAAGTGAATGTATCCCCTTCGGGGATGATTTTGAAATGTGCTTACCGGCGTTGCCCAGCGTTCGATAAATTGGAATTTGCAGGGATGAGTGCCGCACAATACCTTCCCCCGGGGGGAAGGTGCTTAAGTAGCGCACACTGGGGCGGATGAGGAACGGCGATCTGTTCCGAATCTGTATGCATTTCGTTAAAAAGG
>SFQY01000044.1 GCA_004562395.1 bacterium
GCAATCTGCTGCGTCAAACGCAAATATGTATAACCATAGGTGCGTCGGCGGGGGCAAGCCCCCGCCCTACAGTGAGTGCAAACATAAACGATCATTTATCGGCAGAAACGATACTGCGTATTTCAGGGAAACAGCGATGGTCACCGCACCGAGTACGAATTCAAGTGCCCGTGAAACGGCTTTTTGCAGGATGAAATTGCTGCGAAAACGGTGCCCCGATTCCCTGAGATTTTGGCGCGGAGCAGGTATCTGACAAATTGCGGCGTGGGAAACCGGGCAGGATCAAAAGAAAAAATGGAGTGTTGATATGGATATCGGAAACACGAAGGAACTGAAAAGCAGGGCTGCGGAACAGCTGGAACGGGCGGGGGAGGAAAAGCGGATCCTTCTGATCTACACCGCTCTGGTACTGGGGCTGTCCGCCGCGGTGACCCTGGTCAATTACCTGCTGGGGCTGCAGATCTCCCAAACCGGCGGCCTGGGGAGTATTGGGTTCCGGAGCGTGCTTTCCACGGTGCAGACGGTGCTGCCCATTGCCCAGTCCGTGGTGATGCTCTGCCTTGACCTGGGATTGATGGCCGCCATGCTGCGGATCGCCCGGGGACAGTACGCCTCTGCCCAGACCCTTCGGCTGGGCTTTGACCGGTTCTGGCCTCTGCTTCGCCTGACGCTGCTGAAGGGTCTGATGTTTGCGGGAGTGGGTTTTCTCTGCATTTATCTCGCCACCATGATCTTCCTGCTTACGCCCCTGTCCAAACCCGCCATGGAGATCCTGCTCCCTCTGATGAATCAGGTCTCCACCCTGAATCCCCAGGTGGTGCTGGATGATACGGTTTATTTGCAGCTGACCTCCGCCATGATGCCGGTGATGCTGATCTTCGCTGTGATTTACTGTGCGGCCGCGGCGCCCCTGGCCTACGCCCTGCGGATGTCGGAGTATGTTCTCATCGACAAGCCCGGCACCGGCGCTCTGGCCGCCATGCGGGAGAGCAGAAAGATGACCCGTCGCAAACGTCTGAAGCTGCTGCGGCTGGATCTGGGGCTGTGGTGGTACTACGCCGCTCTTCTCGGCGCCATGGCTGTCTGCTATGGGGATCAGATCCTGGCGGCTCTGGGCGTGAAGCTCCCCTGGTCGGAAAACGTGAGCTTCTTCCTGTTCTACGGACTCTATCTTGCGGCGCAGTTTGCCGTCTATTACTTCCTGCGCGGCCGGGTGGAGGTAACCTATGCCCTGGCCTATGACGCTCTGAGGCCCCGGGAAAGACAGGAAAACGGCGTGGTTTTGGGAAATATTTTCCAGATGTGATACGGAAAAAGCGGGCCCCAAAAGGTGGGTGTCCGTAAAACAGTAATTCCATGAATTGTTTATTACGGCATCTGTCAGGGACCGTCACTTGGAGACACTTTAATGAAAGGATTTGATATGATGCAAACTGCGAAGAAGCTGACCCGTTTCTTAAAATCACACTTCCCCCTCTTTTCCTCCTATCATTTCCTCTATGGAGTCTTGGCAGTCTTTCTGATTTACAACGGCTTTTCTCTGGAGCCTGTCCTAAATGCCTACAGAGGACTTGTCATAATTGTGGCGCTGATATCCCTGCTGCCGCTGGTACTGATTCCACTGTTCGGCGGAAGAAAATACTTGGTTGGCAGCGGAAACTGGACGGTATTTGGAATGGTTACCGCTTTGCTGGTCGCTGCTTGCCTCGGGTGGTTGGAGATACCGCTGGTGCTGTTGGTGCTTGCCTTTGGATTGGGTGGTATTTTATTTCAAATATTCAAAAAATGACGCTTTTGATAAAATAATATTCAGGAATTCTATTTGCTCCTTAATTCGTCTGCTGTTGTAGTAATCAATGTACTCAATAAGCTCTTGCATGATTATATGAAACGTCAATGGGATTTTGTAGCGGGAATGGCGGACACATTTAGGAAATGAAATTGTAAAACCCTTTGGAACAAAGGGCGCACTTCTATACGGGGTAATCCCCGTATGTGTGCTCTGTGAGACTGAACGCCCTGGACAAATGAGTGACCAGGGCGTTTTGTGTTACTTCGTTCCGAACAAGGGACAGCACCCTTTGCGCCGCTTTGCCGTTATGCTATTAATAAGGCAAAAGGCGTGACCTCCTTCATCACACCTTTTGCCTGTTTTACTGTCTAACGAACACCGCCCGAAGGGCCTGCTTTTTTATATTTTCCGGCCGGGAGAGAGGAAACGACGGAATTTGACAAACCTTACAAATAACTTAATGAATCCTTAAGGTGCGGGCGGTTGATTCCCATGGGGAAATTCTCTATAATATGGGAAGGAAAGAACCATTTCCACAGGAGGTTTCACAATGAAGAAGGCGAAAAAATGGATGGCCCTGATGCTGGTGCTGTGCCTGGCGGCTTCGCTGGCAGGCTGCGGCAGTAAGGATACGGCGGTCTATGTGCAGTCCGTACAGGCCCTGGTCAATATGGGCGGAATTGCCCCCGGAGACCGGTTCCCGGGACTGGTGGTTTCCGAGAATGTCTCGGAAATCAAGAAGGATAACGACAAGACCATCAAGGAGCTGCTGGTCAAAGAGGGGGACGACGTGAAGCAGGGACAGGCACTGTTCTCCTACGACACGGAGGAGCTGCAGCTTTCCCTGGATAAGCAGCGCCTGGAAAAGGAACAGCTGGAGGCCTCCATCGAGAATTACAAGAGTCAGATCGAGACTTTGGAGAAGTCCCTCAACACCGTGGGCGGCACCACGAAGCTTCAGTATACCATTGAGATTCAGTCCACCCAGGTGGATCTGAAGGAAGCGGAGATCAAGCTGAAGACCAAGGAAGCGGAGGTCAAGAAGTCTGAGGACCTGCTTGCCAACGCCACTGTGGTTTCCCCGGTCCAGGGCCGCATTCAGGCCATCAGCGAAACGGGCACGGACAATAACGGCAACCCCCTTCCCTACATCACCATCCAGCAGGCAGGCGCCTACCGGATTAAGGGTACCCTGGGTGAGCTGCAGCGGGGAGCGATTCAGGAGGGCAGCCGGCTGAAGATCACCGCCAGAACCGGAGCCTCCGACGTCTGGACCGGTACGGTCACCCTGGTGGACTATGAGAATCCCACCCAGGGCAGTGATTTTGACCGGTACTACGGCATGTCCTCCGACGAGATGTCCTCCTCCAGCAAATATCCGTTCTATGTGGAGCTGGACAGCACCGACGGGCTGCTCCTGGGACAGCATGTGTATCTGGAGCTGCTGACCGAGGAAGGGGAGAGCACCGGCCTGAGCATCAGCAGCGGCTTCCTGTGCTACAACGAGGACGGCTCCGCCTATGTCTGGGCGGAGAGCCGGGGCAAGCTGGAGAAGCGAAATGTGGTTCTGGGCGAGTATAACCCCATGATGGATACCCAGGAGATTACCGAAGGCCTGAGCCTGGAGGATTACATCGCGTTCCCGGACGAAAGCCTGTGCCATGAAGGCGCGCCCACCACCCGGGAGACCCCGAAGGTGGAGGAAGAGCCTGTCGCGGCGGAAGGCGGGGTGGCATAATGGCCATTTTGAAGCTGACAGACATCTGCAAGGACTATGTCCAGGGCAAGGAGCCTGTCCGGGTTCTGAAGAATATCAATCTAACGGTGGAGCAGGGGGATTACCTTGCCATCATGGGCCCCTCCGGCTCCGGAAAAACCACCCTGATGAACATCATCGGTTGCCTGGACGTTCCTACCTCGGGAGGCTATGAGCTGAACGGACAGGATCTGAAGGATCTGGGGGATGACGAGCTGGCGGAGATCCGCAACAAGCATCTGGGCTTTATTTTCCAGAGCTTTTACCTGCTGCCCAAAATGACCGCCCTGGACAATGTGGCCCTGCCCCTGCTGTATGCCGGCGTTCCCCTGAAGGAGCGGCGGGAACGGGCGGCGGAGGCGCTGAAGTCCGTGGGGCTGGAGGAACGGATGAACCATCTGCCCAACCAGCTCTCCGGCGGCCAGTGCCAGCGGGTGGCCATTGCCCGGGCCATGGTGGGAAATCCGGACCTGCTTCTGGCGGATGAGCCCACCGGCGCTCTGGATTCCAAGTCCGGCAGTCAGATTATGGAGATTTTCCGCAAGCTCAACAACCAGGGTATGACGATCCTGATGATCACCCACGATTCCGGAATCGCCGCCTGCGCCGACAAGGTCTACCGCATCCTGGACGGCGAGCTGTACGTCGGAGAGGGGAAGGGAGGCACTACGGATGAAGAAGCTTAAACCCAGGCAGAAAAAAATCTTCCTTTCGGTCATTGCTCTGGTGCTGGCGGCAGCCATCGGCGCCGGAATTTGGTTCGGAACCAGAGGCAGCGGTGACCCGGTGTATGTGTACCCCTTTGACTACCTGGGCATGACGGAGTACTGGGGAGATTCCCAGGAAAGCTACGGTCCCGTGTCCACCGACAAGATTCAGACGGTATACCTCACCGACACCCAGACCGTGACCCAGGTGCTGGTGTCCCAGGGGGATCAGGTGAAAAAGGGCGATGTGCTCATGACCTATGACACCACCCTCTCGGAGCTGGAGCTGGAGCGGAAGCGGCTGGATGTGGAGAAGCAGAAGCTGGACCTGAAGGAGGCCCAGGCGCAGCTGGACAGAATCCGCAATCTCAAGCCCATGGACCCGGATGCCGGCCACATCCCGGAAACCGAGCCGGTGCTGGGAGACAAGATCAGCAGCGTCGGCCATGAGATCTCTCAAAAAACGGAATATGACGGCAGCGCCGTGGAGAAGTCCATGATTCTGTGGATGAAGGACGGCCTGCCGGTGACGGACGGCATCCTCCGGGAGGTTCAGGCCAAGGCGGCTGAGTACCGGGCGGAGAACGCCAAAAAGCCCGATTCCAGCGCCTCCGCGTTCCCGGGGGAGGAGACCGGCGAGACGGTCCGGACGGAGACAGATCCGGAGGAAAGTACCGGGGAAACCCACGATAACACAGAGGAAGAAGGCTCCGGAGAAAATGGCGGCGCTTCCCAGGGCGGCGGCATCCTGGAAAACGATCCCGAGGAGGAGCCGGACGAACCGGAAACCGCTGAAGTGGTGCTCTACATCCGGTGCAACGGCCAGCGTGTGGCGGAGGAAACCCTCGAGATTGGGGAAGAGGACGTCCGCCTGAACAAGGCCTACACCTATCAGGACAAGACCTACTGGTTCCGCTCCGCTGTCCGGGGCGACGGTAGGGAGCTGACCAGCCTCAGCATTCCCGGATATCCCCAGGGGAATGCCGCTGCCCAGGAGTCCTGGCGGGCCGCCTGGGGCGGGGGTATCACCATCGATTACATGCGCTCGCTTACCATCCGCTGCGATAAGGCGGAGGAGGGGGGGATGGTTCCGCTGACTCCCGGCCGGGAGGCCTCCCTGTGCTTCTCCGCCTTTATGGAAAATGCGCCCGAGGGCGGTCAGTGGAGCTGGAGCGTCACCCCGGAGACGGGGGAGGGCGTTCTGAAGGCCACCCCCAACGGCAATTTCCTGGTGCTTTCCGGCCAGCCGGGGAACCCGGGAGATATGGTTCGCTATACGGTATCGGCGCTCTACACCTTCCAGGACGGGGATGTCAGCCGCGCTGTGAAAGCGGAGTTCTCCTTTGCCACCCTGGTGGAGGAGGAAGAAATCGCCGGTGATCCCGTTGACGATTTCTACATGATTCTGAAGGTCACCGAGGATGATATGTCCCGGGGGAACCGGCTGATCTGGCAGGGCTTCCACGTGTTTTGCTATGAGGACGGGGAATACGGCTTTACCCTCTTTGACGCCTTCAGTCTGGAAGACCACACCCTGGAACCGCTGGAGGAGCCGGAGCTGCCCAACATCGACTTCGGCAGCGGTCTGACGGCGCCCCAGATTGCCAAGATGCGCTCCGAGCAGGAGAAGAAGGTCAAGGAGCAGACCCTGAACCTGAAGATGGCCGAGGCGGATTATAAGATTATGCAGTCGGAGGTCAACGACGGCAAGGTCTGCGCCAGCTTCGACGGCAAGGTGGTTTCCGCCCTGACCGAGGAGGAGGCCCGGCAGGACAACCGGCCTCTGCTGAAGGTTTCCGCCGGCGGCGGCTTCTATATTGAAGGTTCCGTCAGCGAGCTGGAAAAGGATAACCTGAAGCCCGGACAGGAGGTCACGGTCAACGACTGGAACAACGGCATGACCTATACCGGCACTGTGGAGTCCATCGGCGACTTCCCCAGCACCGGCGACGGCTGGACCGGAAACGGAAACCCGCTGGCTTCCTACTATCCCTTCACGGTCTTTGTAGACGGGGAAGCGGACCTGCAGGCGGGGAACTATGTCAGCATGACCTATTCCACGGCGGAAAATCAGAACGGCATCTACCTCCAGAAGCCCTTCGTCCGGACGGAGAACGGCAAGAGCTATGTTCTGGTTCTGGGCGGGGACGGTAAGCTGGAGAAGCGGGATGTGACTCTGGGCAAGTCCCTGTGGGGCAGCTACACGGAGATTCTCAGCGGCCTCAGCGCCGATGACCTGATCGCGTTCCCCTACGGGAAAAACGTGAAGGAAGGCGTTCCCGCCGAGGAGAGCGACCTGTCCACCCTGCGCGGGTATTAAGGAGGCGGATTATGACAGAAAATATCAGACTTGCCTTTCAGGGCATCTGGGGCCATAAGCTGCGCTCCGTGCTGACCATGCTGGGTATTATCATCGGCATCGCGGCCATCATCACCATTGTCTCCACCATTCAGGGCACCAACGAGCAGATCAAGGAAAACCTCATCGGCGCGGGAAACAATGTGGTCACCGTTCAGCTGAACAAGGGCGGATACCCCTATGATCTGAGCTGGAACACCGTTCCGGACAATGTCCGGGTGATTACCCAGGAGACCCGGCAGGAGCTGGAACAGCTCAGCGGCGTGGAAAAGGTTTCCCTGTACAACTCCCGGAATAATGCCCAGCAGGTGTTCTACCGCAACACCGAATTCAACGGTGAGATCTACGGCGTTGACGAAAACTACCTGTCGGTTTACGGCTACCAGGTCAAAAGCGGCCGTGGCTTTGTTCCCTCGGATTATGAAAACTGCCGCAAGGTGGCCCTGGTGGACACCAATGCCGTGACCACCCTCTTCGGCGGACAGGATCCCGTGGGAGAGTCTATTGAGATTTCCGGTGACGTCTTCACGGTGGTGGGGGTGACGGCCCTTTCGGAGGAATTCGCGCCCACCATCAGCACCCTGAATGACTATTATCTCTACGCGGATACCTCCGCCGGTTCCATCTACCTGCCCATTCAGACCTGGCCCACGGCTTTCAAGTTTGATGAGCCCCAGAGCGTTGCCATCAAGGTGGACAGCACCGACTCCATGACCACTGCCGGCAAGGCCGCGGCGGACCTGCTGACCCAGAAACAGATCGTCAACGCAGACAGCACGGATTTTGACTACCGGAGCCAGGATATGCTGGAACAGGCCCAGCAGCTTCAGAGCATGTCCAAGTCCACCAACACCCAGCTGGTCTGGATTGCCAGCATTTCCCTGCTGGTGGGCGGCATCGGCGTCATGAACATCATGCTGGTGTCCGTCACCGAACGGACGGCGGAGATCGGCCTGAAAAAGGCCATCGGCGCCAAGAAGAAACGGATTCTGCTGCAGTTTTTGACGGAGTCTGCGGTGCTGACCAGCATGGGCGGCATCATCGGGGTCATCAGCGGCGTGATTCTGGCCCAGCTGATTTCCTCCATGATGCAGATTCCCGTGTCCATCAGCCCTCCCGCCATTGTCATCGCGGTGGTTTTCTCCACCCTCATCGGTGTGATTTTCGGCATGCTGCCTGCCGTCCAGGCGGCCAACCTGAATCCCATTGAAGCACTGCGCAGGGATTGATCCACAAGCACCGGCCCCGGAATTGGGAGCCGGTGCTTTTTTCAACGTGGAGTTTGGAGCGCGGAGTATATGGCGCGGTAAATGATCGTTTACGCTCCAAAACCTTCCCCCTCGGGGGAAGGTGCCCCAGTGCGCACACTGGGGCGGATGAGGGGCTGGCGTGCCGAATTTTTCTCCGTACCAAAACAGAAGTACAAGGTCGAAAGTATCCCCTTTTATTGTTACCACCTCAGAAATCGCTACGTTCTCCCCTCATCCGTCACGGCTTCGCCGTGCCACCTTCCCCCGAGTGGGGAAGGTTTTGGTGTGCTGCGATAAACGATCATTTACGGCACCGCAAACTCTACACTTACTTCCAACTTGGAGTTGCTTTTTATTTCGGAATATGCTATGATTCAACACAGTTTGAGACATTTGGAGGTTGCCCGCTTTGAAAAAGTTTTTATGCGTGGTACTTGTGATCCTGGTGGTTTTTGCCCTGGCCGCCGCCGGGGCCTACGGCTATGCCTGGTATCGCAGCAACCATATTTTTGTTGATAAGGCCGTTTATCCCATCAATGCCCAGAGCCTGGACCTGCGGGGACAGGACATTTCCTTTGACCACTACAACGCGGTCCACAGCCAGCTGCCGGGCTGTGAGATCCTGTGGGATGTCCCCTTCCAGGGAGGAAAGTACGCCAACGATACCCAGAGCCTTACCGTTTCCGACCTGTCGGAGGCGGATATGGAGATTCTTCTGACCTATTTCCCCAGGCTGAAGCGGCTGGACGCCTCCGGCTGCGGCGACTATGCCCGCCTGGTCTCCTTCCAGGAGAAGCTGCCCGGGTGCGAGGTCATCTACCAGGTGGACCTGGGCGGCAAGTCCTTCCCCCTGGATACCACCCAGCTGGTTCTGGAAAAGGGCGATTACGACTATGACACGCTGATGGAAAATCTGATCTACCTGCCGCAGGTCACGGAAATTACTCTGAGAATGCCGGAGCTGTCTCTGGAGCAGGTGGAGGAGCTGAAAAGTGCCTATGAGGCCATTTCCTTCAGCTGTACCGTGGAGCTGCTTGGCAGGGAGTACGACACCCAGACCGCCGAAATCGACCTGTCCGCCCTGACCTCTGCCGATGTGGCGGCGGTGGCGGAAAAGCTCGCCATGCTCCCCAACCTCACCGCCGTGGAGCTGATGGACGGGAACGGTCAGAGCGGGCTTACCAAGGAGGATGTCAAAACCCTCATGGCCGCCGCCCCTGACGCAGCGTTCCATTACACCTTCGATTTCTTCGGGGAAACCCTGTCCACCGACGACGAGGAGGTGAGCCTCTCCGGCAAGAAGATCGGCGACGAGGGAGAGGCGGAGGTCCGGGCCGCGCTGGATCTTTTGACCAACTGCAAGCGCTTTGTGCTGGACAACTGCCAGATCTCCAATGAGGTCATGGCAAAAATCCGGGACGACTACCGGGACCGGACCAAGGTGGTCTGGCGGGTGTACTTCGGCAAGGGCAGCAGCCTGACGGACGCCCAGCTTATGCGCGCGGTGGGCGACCTGTTGGACAGCAACTGCAGTGACCTCATCTATTGCGAGGACGTGGTGTGCATTGACCTGGGCCACAACGAGTGGCTCACCGACACCAGCTTCATCGCGGGGATGGTGAACCTGGAGTACTGCATCATCTCCGGCGCGCCTATCAAGGATCTGACCCCCTTTGCCAACTGTAAAAAGCTGAAATTCCTGGAGATTGCCTTCTGCGAGTACCTCACCGACGCCACCCCCCTGGCCCAGTGCGAGAGCCTGGAGATGCTGAATATCAGCAACACCCACATCACGGATCTGACCCCCCTGGACGATCTGCCCCTGACCCACCTGTGTGCCAAGGTAAATCCCGTGGGTGTTTCCCGGGTACCCAAGGAGGAGCAGAACCGGTTTACCGCGCAGCACCCTGATTGCTGGGCGACCTTCACCGGAGAACAGCCCTATGGCCCGGGCTGGCGGTATGATGAGGACGGCATTACGCCGCTGCCCTACTACCAGCAGATTCGGGACTGGCTGCTTTACGACATTTACCCCAGAACCCCCAACCACACTGGCTGGTACTTTGATACCTACGCCGACAAGACATAAGGAGGAAGAAACTATGAACCAGAGCATTCACACCCCCAACGCCCCTGCCGCCATCGGCCCCTACTCCCAGGCGGTCCAGGCCGGAAATACCCTGTTTGTCTCCGGTCAGCTCCCCATCGATCCCACCACCGGCGCTTTCGCGGGCAGCGACATCGCCTCTCAGACCCGGCAGTCCCTGACCAATGTCCGCAATATCCTGGAGGCCGCGGGCTATACCTGCGCCGACGTGGTGAAGACCACGGTGCTGCTGGCGAACATTGAGGACTTCGCCGCCATGAACGCGGTCTACGCCGAGTTCTTCACCGGCACCTGCCCCGCCCGGGCCGCCTTCGCCGTGAAGGCCATTCCCAAGGGCGCACTGGTGGAGATCGAAGCCATCGCCTGCAAGTAAACATACCGTTGCAAGGGAGGGTCACGGACTCTCCCTTGCTGGTTGCAGATGGGAAGTGCTGTATAAATGATCGTTTGCGCTTGCACCCCAAAACCTTCCCCCTCGGGCAATGTCATCAACTTAAGCACCAAGGTACCGTCTACCTCTGTCATTGCGAGGAGCGCAGCGACGTGGCAATCCGTTTTCTCCTTGGTAACATGTTCGGAAAGCGGACTGGTTCGCAATGACAGGAAAATCGGGGCCTGTTTCCTTAAGTTGATGACATTGCCCGAGGGGGAAGGTTTTGGGGAGCGTCCGGTTATTACGCTAAACGATCATTTCCCGCAATAACGACACCGGGCGGGTCAGGGAAGTAACCATTCCCGATGCCCCAAGCGCGCATTCGCGGCGGGCCGCGCCAGCGAAAAAACGTCAAACCGCAATGAGTATCCGGAAAAGGAGAAGCACAATGAATATCGACCAATTGAAACAGAAAATGCAGCAGGCCAATTATGTCTTTGACGACACCCTGGCCACGGTGCTGTTTGTCTCCCTGCAGCTGGGACGGCCCCTGCTGATCGAGGGCGCCGCCGGCGTGGGCAAGACCGAGGTGGCCAAGGTCATGGCCGCCGCGCTGGACCGGGAGCTGGTCCGGCTGCAGTGCTACGAGGGGCTGGATGAAAGCAAGGCCCTCTATGAGTGGAATTACCAGAAGCAGCTTCTGTCCATTCAGGTGAACATGAATACCCAGGACAAAGACGCGCTGACCAAGTCCCTGTTCAGTGACGAGTACCTGCTGGAACGGCCCCTGCTGAAATCCATCCGTTCGGAAGAACCGGTCGTGCTGCTCATTGACGAGATCGACAAGGCCGACGAGGAATTTGAGGCCTTCCTGCTGGAGCTTCTGTCGGAAATGCAGGTGACGGTTCCCGAAATCGGTACCATTCGGGCAAAGACCATTCCCTTTGTGGTGCTGACCTCCAACCGGGCCCGGCCCCTCAGCGAGGCCCTGCGGCGGCGCTGCGCCTATCTGTATATCGAGTATCCCGATATGGAGAAGGAGCTGGCGATCCTCCGGGCCAAGCTGCCCCATGTGGACGACCGGCTCTGTGCCCAGGTGGCCCTGGCGGTCCAGAAGCTGAGGTCCAATGAGGCCATTCTGAAAAAGCCCTCCATCGCCGAGACCCTGGACTGGGCCGCGGCTCTGGACGCGCTGGGGATCCGGGAGCTGACGCCGGATGTGCTGCGGCAGACCGCGGGCTTTGTCCTGAAGAACAACGAGGATATGGCCGCCCTGGAGGAAGCGGGGGAGGAGGAACACCGCTGCAGCTGCGGAGGACACTGCCATGACTGACCCCCAGGTCTACCTGGAGAAGCTCTCCGCCTTCTCCCGGATGCTGCGGCTGGAGGGACTCAGCGTCAGCCCCAGGGAGACGGAGGATGCCAGCCGGCTGCTGATCACCCTGGGCATGGAGGACCGGCAGCAGGTGAAAACCGCCCTGCGGACGGTGTACGCCAAATCCCGGGAGGAGCAGCTGTCCTTTGACCGGTGCTTTGACGGCTTCTTCATCTCCGAGGAACGGATGCGCCAGCAGGCCAGGGAGCAGATGGAGCGGGAACGGGAGCTGGAGCGGCACCGGCAGGAGGCTCAGGAAGAGCTGCAGTTAAACGGACAGCCCATGGACCTGAGCCGGGAGCAGCAGGAGACCTATGCCGCTATGCCGGAAGAAGCCAGGCAGCGGCTGCGGGGCTTCATGGACAAGTACCGGGGCACCGCCGAGCGCAATCCCAAGCTCTACGGGGAATTTATCCATTCCGTCTTCACCCGGACCCTGTTGGAGCAGCAGATGCTGCTGGAAAACGCGGGCATGGGCGGCCGGGAGGCGGATCCGGAGATCGGGATCCTCTACCGGGACCTTTCAGACTTCAAGGACACGGAAATACCCAAGGCCATTGAGATCATCCAGTCCGTTGCCCGGCAGATCAACGGAGAGCTGTCCGCCAGGAAAAACGCCGGGGGATATCTGGGGAAGCTGGATTTCCGGGGGACCATCCGCAAGGGCCTGGAGACCGGCGGCAGCTTTTACCGCCTGCGCTACAAGAAAAAGCGCGCAAGACGCAGGCAGCTGGCGATCCTGTGCGACGTATCCGGCTCCATGGTCCAGTTTTCGGAGTTTGCCCTGCGGTTTATTCAAAGCCTGAATCAGGTCTCAGACAGCTCAAGGATCTTTCTGTTTTCCGAGACGGTGGTGGAGGCTGATCCCTTTAAGCTTCAGAACATGGACCTGTTCCGGGACCATGTGAAGCAGTCCGGTGTTTACGGCAGAGGGACGGATCTGGGCACCGCCCTGGAACGGCTGTGCCGCTGGAAGCCCGCCGTTCTTGGCGCGTCCACCACCCTTCTGATCCTGTCCGATACCAAGACCATCGACCAGCCCAGGGCAGTGGAGGCATTGCGGGAGGCCGGACGGCTGTCAGGCCGGATGATCTGGCTCAACCCCATTCCGGAAAACAAATGGCGGTACCTGCGCAGCGTCCAGACCATGGCGTCGCTGTGTCCCATGGTGCCCTGCAGCACCCTTCGGGAGCTGGCTGCCGCCTGCCGCAGACTGGCATGGGATGAATGATACAAAGCTCTTCCATTTAATTTTTTTATGCTTACCATCTATTATTTCACTTTTGAATTTCTGCATTTAATGTTGACACAAACCGCCGGGAAGTGATATAGTATGACAAGCAAGTGTTCCGGGTACGTACAAATGTTTCTGGAACAAAAAATGAAGGAGAGAAAGATTATGAAAAAGCTTTTCGCTGTGGTCATGGCCGCTCTGATGCTGCTGTCCATGACTGCCTGCGGTTCCGGCAGCGCGCCTGCCGCCACCACCGCCCCCGCTGAGACCGCCGCTGCCGCCGCCGAGGCTCCCGCCACGGAAGCTGCCGCCACGGAAGCTGCCGCTCCCGCCGAGACCTATGTGGTTGGTATCTGCCAGCTGGTTCAGCATGACGCCCTTGACGCCGCTACCCAGGGCTTTAAGGATGCCCTGACGGATCAGCTGGGCGACCGGGTGACCTTCCAGGAGCAGAACGCTTCCGGCGAACCTGCCAACTGCACCACCATTGTCAACGGCTTTGTTTCCAGCAAGGTTGACCTGATCATGGCCAACGCCACTCCCGCTCTGCAGGCCGCGCAGGCTGCTACCGATGACATTCCCATCCTGGGCACCTCCGTTACCGACTACGCCTCCGCTCTGGAGATCGATAACTGGAACGGCACCGTGGGCGGCAACGTCTCCGGTACTTCTGACCTGGCGCCTCTGGACCAGCAGGCTGCCATGATCCAGGAGCTGTTCCCCGAGACCAAGACCGTTGGCCTGCTGTACTGCTCCGCGGAAGCCAACTCCCAGTATCAGGTGGATGAAATGGTCAAGTACCTGGCCGACCTGGGTATGACCGGTGTTCCCTATTCCTTCACCGATACCAACGATGTCGCCTCTGTTGCTCAGACTGCCTGTGACAACAGCGATGTGCTCTACATCCCCACCGATAACACCGCCGCCTCCAATACCGAGGCCATTGCCAACGTGGTTCTGCCCGCCGGTGTTCCCGTCATTGCCGGTGAGAGCGGCATCTGCGCCGGCTGCGGCATTGCCACCCTGTCCATCAGCTACTATGATCTGGGCTACGCCACCGGCCTGATGGCTGCCAAGGTTCTGACCGGTGAGGCCAGCATCTCCGAGATGCCCGTTGAGTACGCTCCCGAGGTTACCAAGATGTACAATGCCGCCAACTGCGAGGCGCTGAACGTGACGGTTCCCGAGGATTACCAGCCCATGGGCTGATCCCTTTCCCAAAACTTCAGACAGGGCAGGGTTTATTGACCCTGTCCTGTCTTGGTGTTATCACGACATGGAATAGAGGTACCGAACTATGAACTTCCTCCCATCCCTATTGAATGCCATGCCCGGCGCCGTGACCCAGGGAATCCTCTGGGGCATCATGGCCATTGGTGTATACATTACTTACCGGATCCTGGATGTGGCCGACCTGACGGTGGACGGCTCACTGGCCACCGGCGGCGCGGTCTGCGTCATCCTGATGCGTGCCGGTGTGAATCCCTGGATCGCGCTGCTGTGCGCCTTCCTGGCGGGCGTGCTGGCCGGTCTGTGTACCGGACTGCTCCACACCCGCTGCGGAATTCCTGCCATTCTGGCGGGTATTCTGACCCAGCTGGCGCTGTATTCCGTGAACCTGCGCATTATGAGCGGCAAGGCCAATACCCCCATCGGTGTGGATAAATACGACCTGCTGGTTTCTCAGCGCTATGTCCGGGACCTGACGCCGGATAACCCCATTCCTCTGGTGCTGCTGATCCTGGCGGTGCTGATCGCCGTTTTATACTGGTTCTTCGGTACGGAATACGGCAGCTCCCTGCGGGCCACCGGCTCCAACCAGCATATGGCCCGGGCCCAGGGCATCAACACCCGTTCCACCATCACCTTCGGACTGATGCTTTCCAACGGTCTGGTAGCTCTGGCCGGCGGACTCCTGGCTCAGTATCAGGGTGCCGTGGATGTCAATATGGGCCGGGGCGCCATCGTCATTGGTCTGGCGGCGGTGATCATCGGAGAGGTTCTCCTTGGAAAACTGTTCCGTAACTTCGCGCTGAAGCTGGTTACCGTGGTAGTCGGCGCGGTGATTTACTACATGGTCATTCAGATCGTCCTGCAGCTGGGCCTGAATACCAACGATCTGAAGCTGCTGACTGCTCTGGTGGTGGCGCTGTTCCTGGCGATCCCCTACTGGAAGGAGCAGCTGATCCGCAAGCAGGGAAAGGAGGGCCGCAATGCTTAAACTGGAAAATGTCTGGAAGACCTTCAACAAAGGCACCGTCAACGAAAAGGTGGCCCTGCAGCGGCTGAACCTGGAGATGAAGGAAGGAGACTTCGTTACCGTCATCGGCGGCAACGGCGCGGGCAAGTCTACCATGCTCAACGCCATCGCGGGTGTGTTCGGCGTGGACTCCGGCTCCATCACCATCGACGGGGTGGATGTGACCAACCTTCCCGAATATAAGCGGGCCAAATACATCGGACGGGTCTTCCAGGATCCCATGATGGGTACCGCAGCAACCATGCAGATCGAGGAGAATCTGGCCCTGGCCGCCCGCCGGGGACAGTCCCGGACGCTGCGTCCCGGCATCACCAAGGCGGAGCGGGAGGAATATATGGAGCAGCTGAAGATCCTGGATCTGGGGCTGGAGAACCGGATGACCGCCAAGGTCGGGCTTCTCTCCGGCGGTCAGCGGCAGGCGCTGACGCTGCTGATGGCAACCCTGCGTCGGCCCAAGCTGCTGCTTCTGGACGAGCACACCGCCGCTCTGGACCCCAAAACCGCCGCGAAAGTCCTCAGCGCTACCCAGCGGATCGTGGAAAAGGATAATCTGACCACCATGATGATTACCCACAACATGCGTGACGCCATTGCCTACGGCAACCGGCTGATCATGATGTATGAGGGCCGTGTGGTGGTGGATGTCTCCGGAGAGGAGAAGAAGAATCTGACTGTGGAACAGCTGCTGAACCTGTTCAGCCAGGCTTCCGGCTCCGACGAGGCCGACGACAAGCTGCTTCTTTCTTAAGAAACCAACAGGGCACGCCTCCGCGTGCCCTGTCCTTTTGACAGCAGAAAAGACAGGGTAGATGATTGTTTAGCGCTCCGATGGCTGCTGCGCACCCACAAGGCTCCCTCTGATGAGGGAGCTGTCGCGAAGCGACTGAGGGAGAGAAAATGTTCCGTCTTTTCCCGTATTTACCAGAAATGCGAAGTCAGAGGGGGCCGTTGGGCCGCTAAACGATCATTTAAACAAGATTATTACAAGATGGAATCGTTATAAGGAGGTCACTATGAAGCCTGCAGAATTGCTGGAGATCCTGTCCGTGGCGGAGAAGCTGAAGTGCAATACCCGCCACTGCTATACCTCCTCCGGCCGCCATGAAAGTGTGGCCGAACACAGCTGGCGTCTGGCGCTGATGGCCATGCTGCTGGCGCCGGAATTTCCGGAAACGGACATGGACCGGGTCATCCGGATGTGCCTGATCCACGATCTGGGGGAGGCCTTTACCGGGGACATTCCTACCTTCGACAAAACCGACGCCGATACCCGGAAGGAGGATGCCCTGTATGATCAGTGGGTCCAAACCCTGCCGGAGAAAACCCGGGAGGAATTCTCCTGTTTGCTGGCGGAAATGAACGCCCAGGAAACCCCGGAGGCGAAGCTTTACAAGGCCCTGGACAAGCTGGAAGCCGTGATCCAGCACAACGAATCGGATATTTCCACCTGGCTGCCGCTGGAGTACGATCTTCAGCTGAGCTACGGGGCGGAAAATGTGCGTTTTTCCCCCTACCTGCAGAAGCTGAAGGCCCAGATCGACTGCTGCACCCGGGAAAAAATTGCCCGTGGGAAATAGTTAAAAGGAAAATGATCGTTTAGCGGCCTAACGGCCCCCTCTGACGAGGGTGGTGCTCCGCGCAGCGAATCAAAATATTCATGATTGCCGGTGGCAATCATACCTAAAGGGAGCCTTGTGGGTGCGCAGTAACCAACGAAGCATAAACGATCATTTATGTGGGAGATATGAGCCCCCCGGAAAGGATGCAGGATAAAAAGACGCGGCTGGAACGGGGGACCGTTTCAGCCGCTGTATCTTTTGAGGGTTATACCGCGGGGGAGAAAAATCATACATAGGGGACTCAAGCACCGCTTGAGTTCTTTTTTCAAGACAAAATTGATAGGAAAACCGGGAAAAACCTGCTATGATGAGGGCACAAAGCAGCTGCTGGAAAAAAGGAGGAACAACGATGTTCGACACTATGAAGGTCGCAAAAAAAATCCGTCAGGCCCGGATTGCCCAGAACCTGACCCAGATGAATCTGGCGGACGCCATGGGGGTCAGCTACCAGGCGGTAAGCAACTGGGAGCGGGGGAACTCCATGCCGGATATTTCCAAATTGGAGGACCTGTGCCAGATCCTGCACCTCAGCCCGGCGGAGCTTCTGGGTATGGAGAACTCAGAGAGCGCCGCAGTGACCCGGATCATGACCCAGGAGGACGCATCGCTGACGGCGGAGGAACTTTCGGAGCTGGCGCCGGTGCTGCCCCCGGTCCAGGTGAAGGAGCAGGCAAAAAAACAAAAGCTGAACATTGCCTCTCTGGTGGCCATAGCCCCCTATCTGGATGAGAATTTCCTGGAAGAACTG
Organism: bacterium; assembly: GCA_004562395.1. Classification (GTDB taxonomy): domain Bacteria; phylum Bacillota; class Clostridia; order Oscillospirales; family Oscillospiraceae; genus Faecousia. The sequence goes on from SFQY01000044.1 coordinate 17,581, forward strand.
TCGGAGGATGTGGAAGTAGAGAATCTGCTGATACTGCAAAGCCTGGCTCCCTATCTGGACGAGGACACGCTGGACAAGCTGGCGCGCCGGGCACAAAAAGTGGATTTTAACGGTATCGCCGCCCTGGCCCCCTTCCTGGAGGAGGATACTCTGGATTATCTGGTCAGGCACTGCACCCAAAAGCCTGAGGACTGGGCATTCCTGCAGGAGCTGGCGTCCTTCCTGAGCAAGGAGACTCTGGACTGGACGATCCGGCAGTGGGGCGGGGACTTTGACCGGAAGATGCTGACAGCCCTGGCCCCCTTCCTTGAGGAGCAGACCATTGACACCCTGGTCAGGGAGCGGATTGCCGTAGGGGATACCAGGAGCCTCACCGGACTGCTGCCCTTTATGGAGGAAGACGCGGTGCGCGGCCTGGTTCGGGCCTTTATGGATCAGGGAGATCTGGAAGCCATGAAAGAAGCGGCGAGATTCCTGTAAGGCCATGCACCGTCACCTTTGGGTGGTAAATGATTGTTTAGCGCTCCGATGGTTGCCGCACACCCACAAGGCTCCCTCTGATGAGGGAGCTGTCGCGAAGCGACTGAGGGAGAGAAAATGTTCCGTCTTTTCCCGTATTTACCAAGAATTCGAAAGGTTTCAGGCTTTCTCTCCCCCAGTCAGCTTCGCTGACAGCCCCCTCGTCAGAGGGGGCCTTGGGACGCTAAACGATCATTTACGAAAAAAGCAATGGGAGATATGAGCCCCCGGAAAGGATACAGGAAAAAAGACGCGGCTGGAACGGGGGACCGTTTCAGCTGCTGTTTCTTTTGAGGGTTATGCCGCGGGAGACTGGGTCTGCTCCGGTTCTGACTGTTCATAGAGCTTGTCGCCGTACAGAGCCTTGACCTTTTCCCAGGTGACCGGTTCCGCCCCAAGGTATTCCTCCAGACACAGTCCGGAATCCTTTATATCCAGAGAAACGTCGGTGCCCACATATCGGAAGTGCCAGGGTTCATCGACGATGCCGGTGATGGATTCTTTTTCCTCCGTATAGCGCAGGATGAAGCCATAGTCCCAGCAGTGTTCCTGAAGCCAGGCGATGGCTTTTTCTCCCAGCAGATCCACCGCCAGACCCAGATGATGCTCGCTGGTCCCGGGGATGGCTACGGTTTCCAGAGCCTTTTCCCGGGCTTCCTCGAACTCCAGATCGAATTCCTCCATGTGTTCCAGGGTGCGCTTCTCCAGAATGGCGGTCTGCTCTTCAACGGTGCGGTAGGCGGAGTTGAAATTGTACTCGATACCGGCGGCATTGCAGTCTGCCAGCATCCGCACCAGAGCGTCATAGCAACGCTGGTCCACATCGTGGTAGCCCACTACGTTCACAAGATTTTTTTCATAGTCCTCCGGCACCGGATTCAGAGCGTTGACCAGAATGACCTCCACCCCCTTGGGGCTGAAATAGTGGGTCCTTCCGTCGATCTTTGTGGGACCAACCGCGGCGGTGCCGTCGGAATGGAGGTAGTAGCGGTATTCGCCCAGCTGAAGCCAGCCGGTACCGGGCGTCCCGTTCTCCTGGAAATAATACAGGGAGCCATCGATCTCAGCCCAGCCCACAGCCATGGGGCCGTCAGGCAGATAGTACCGGCGGCCTCTTTCCGTGTCCTCCCAGCCGGTGTACATGGCGCCGTCCTCCTGAAACAGGTACCGCCGGTCTTCGATGACCGCCGCGCCTGTAACCATTGCGCCGTCCTCGTCAAAATAATAGCGGTTGTCCTCCAGGTTTACGAATCCAATGGACATAAGTCCGTCACTGGAGAAGTGATACCGTTTCCCGTCGATGTCCTGCCAGCCGGTGGCAAGGGTCCCGCCGGGCAGATAGTAACGTCCTCCCGCCAGCTGGGTCCAGCCCTCCGCCATCACTCCGGCGTCATCAAAATAATGGGTCTTTCCGTCCAGGGTCAGCCAGCCGCTGAAACGGTGGCCGTCCTCCGCCAGATAGTAGGTCTTTCCCTCCCGGGTCAGCCAGCCGGTGACCAGGGTGCCGCTTCCGCCGAAATAGTAGGTCTTCCCGTCAACGTCCTGCCAGCCCAGGCAGGGGGTGCCGTCATCGTGGAAATAGTAGCGCCCGTCCTCCAGATCCAGCCAGCCGCTGACCGGATCGGCGTGGAAATCCCGATAGAAACGGATGCCGTTTTTTTCCACCCAACCGCTTCGGTCTACGTTGTTGTCATACCAAAACCAGATACCGCTGGTAAGGGCCGCGAAAAGCAGAATGCCGCAAATGACCAGCAGGAGAATCTGCCGTTTCTTCTTCATAGGCTTCCTCCCAAATCATTATGAAAGAATCATACCACATTTGGCGTGAAATTGCAAGAAGCCGGGGCCTTCCGTTGGAAACGATACAATCTTAAGATTTTTCACAGTAGATTTTTCCTCATAATCTGCTATAATAGGAAAAAACAACTTGACGCGTAGCGGGAACACGGCAGCTTCCCGGTGCCTGGACACCGAAGACGCTCCGCTGCCATTACGGAGGATTTTCATGCCATCTCAGGAACGAAAGAAATTGAAGATTCTGATCACAACGGATCTTTACACCACCAATACCAACGGTGTTGTGACTTCGGTGCAGAATCTGTTCGACGAGCTGACTGCCAAGGGACACGATGTGCGTATCCTGACCATTTCCAATGATCTCCATTCCCATAAGGAAGGCGCGGTGTATTACATCCGCTCCCTGCCTCTGGGGATGGTGTACCCTGATGTCCGGATGCCCACCTCCTTCCACCACAGGCTGATCCAGGAGCTGATCGACTGGAAGCCTGACGTGATCCACAGCCAGTGCGAGTTTTTCAGCTTTCAGTTTGCCTCCCGGATCTCCCGGATCACCGGCGCACCCATTGTCCATACCTATCATACCCTCTACGAGCAGTATGTCACCTATCTGGTCCCCAGCAAACGGCTGGGGAACGTGCTGGTCCGGGTGCTGTCCCGCCAGCGGCTGAAGAAGGTCAGGATCCTGGTGGCTCCCACCCAGAAGGTGGAGGACGCCCTGCTGAGCTACGGCGTCCAGAATCCCATCAGCGTTGTCCCCAGCGGCATCAGTCTGGAACAGCACCACCAGCGGCTGACAGCGGAGCAGCGGTTGGAAAAGCGCCGGGCTCTGGGCATCCGGGACGATCAGCAGGTTCTGCTGAACCTGGGACGGCTGGGTACGGAAAAGAACCTGGGAGAGCTGATGGAGCTGTTCGCCCAGGCCCAGAAGTCCAACGACAAAATGGTTTTCCTGATCGTGGGAGACGGCCCGGCCAGGGAGGACCTGGAAAAGCAGGCCCGGGAGCTGGGGGTTGCCGATCATGTGATTTTCACCGGCATGGTGGCCCCCTCGGAGGTACAGAACTACTACCAGCTGGCGGATGTGTTCGTCAGCGCTTCCACCAGCGAGACTCAGGGCCTGACCTATATCGAAGCCGCAGCCAACGGCCTGCCCCTTCTGTGCCGCCAGGATGACTGCCTGAACGAGGTGCTGAAGGAAGGGGAGAACGGCTTCGAGTATACCAACGCCGAGGAATTTCTTCAGGATATCGACGAGGTGCTGGAGGATCCCCAGTGGCGGGAGGCGGCCTCCAAACGAAGCGAGGAGATCGCGCAGAGCTTCGGAAAGAAGGCCTTCGGCGAGGCCATTGAGAATATTTACGAATCGGTACTGTGACCTGTGGGTAAATCAGCAGACGCCGCCGTTCCGGGCCGGGGAAGCTTCCGGCCCGGGATGGCGGTGTTTTCGTCCCTCGGAGACGGTTACATTTTGTTGACATCTCCTGAAAAGAAGCTATAATGGGAAAAAGATAAGAAAGAGGTGACATGTTTGAAGGCCGCAAGGTTTTTTTCTGCTGTTTTCGCGGTGGCAGGGACCATCCTGATGCTGGGAACAACGGTACTTTGCCTGACCTGCCGCAACGCGGGGGTGAAGGTGAAAAAGTTGCCTGAGGGCGCTGTGAATTGCTCCGAATCCCTGATGGAGGCGCTGGCCGCGGGGGATTATGCCGCTGCCGGAAACCTGATATACGGCCAGCCGGATCTGGGAGCGGGCCGGGGATCCACGGAGGATCCGGAGGACCGGATCTGGAACGCTTTTTTGGACAGCATTTCCTATGAGTTTTCCGGGACCTGCTATGTGGTGGATTCCGGCTTCGCCAGAGAGGCGGATATCACCACGCTGGATCTTTCCAGTGTGACGGATGCCATCGCAGGCCATGCCTATACGCTGCTGACCCAGCGGGTGGAGGCCGCGGAGGATATGTCGGAGCTTTATGACGAGGGGAATCATTTCCGCCAGGAGCTGGTAGATCAGGTCCTGGAGGAAGCGGCGCTGCAGGCGCTGGAGCAGGATGCCCGGACGGTGACCAGCCATGTGACGATGAAGCTCATCTGCAGGGACGGCCAATGGTGGGCGGTGCCGGATCAGGCATTGCTGCAGGCCATTTCCGGCGGCGCGGCAAGGGGGTAGACAAGTGGGATATCAACCGAAATACGCCGCAAAGGGCCGGAAGCCCCAAAAAGCCCCACCCCCCCAGAAACCTCAAAACTCCAAAAAGCCCTCTGTCTTGTTTATTCTGCTCAGCATTGTGATCGTACCGGTTTCCCTGTATCTGACCTGGAACCTGCTCAGCGGAATGCTTGAAAGCTTTGGCCGTCCGAAGCCGGTCACGCAGCAGAAAACTTTGGATATGGCCATCGAAGAACAGGTGGATGCCTACGTGCGGGAGCAGATGGAATCGGCCAGAGGCGCTCTGCTCAGCCAGGAGCGGCCCGAGGAAGCACCCACGGAGACCATTCCGCCTGTCCGGAAGGTATACTGGATCGACGAGGATGCCCAGGTGGCTCCGGAGCCGGATCAAAGCCTCTTTGGGCAGACCGATGATCCGGCAAGCCTTCAGGATATCCTGGACCGGGCCGCCTACCTGCTGGACGGGCAGCAGCTGTATTTCCACACGGACGTGGAGCTGTTCCAGAACACCCCGGTGCGCTATTATCTGGACGACAGCATTTTCGCCATCACCTGGAAGGAGGTCCATGAGGGGTCGGTCTACACCTTCTCCGAGGTCAAGGTCTCCCATCCCTCCCAGTTCCGCCGCCATCTGGCGGGAGGCGAGTTCGGCTCCGAGATGCAGTATCTGACCACGGAAATGGCAGCCAGCGTCAACGCGGTGGTGGCCTCCAGCGGCGACTTTTACCGCTTCCGGGACTTCGGCATCTGCGTTTACGAGGGAAAGGTCCGCCGGGTGGAGGGCACCTACGCGGAAACCTGCTATATCGACGGAAACGGCGACATGCACTTTACCTACGGCGGGGACCTTCTGGACACGCCTTCGGCCCAGGCCTACGTGGACGGGAATGATATCCGCTTCAGCCTGTGCTTCGGCCCGGTGCTGGTGGATGAGTATCAGGTGGTGAACCATACCTGGTATGGCGTGGGCGAGATCAACGAGGGCTATGCCCGGGCGGCGCTGTGCCAGATGGGACCGCTGCACTATATCGTGGTAACGGCCAATACCGAAGGGCCTTATCAGGATATCCCCACCGTGGCCACCTTCAGCAAGTATGTCTCGGCCACGGGATGCCGCATGGCCTACTGCCTGGACGGCGGCCAGACGGCGGCCATCGTCATGAACGACGAGCTGATCAATCGCCCGGTCTATGGCCAGCAGAGAAAGATCAGCGATATCATCTATTTCGCCACGGCCATACCGGAAGGAGACTGATGCCATGGAGAAACTCGCGTATATCAACGGGGATGTCTTCCTGTACTGGAATTCCATCGTTCTGACTCTGGCGGCGGCCACGGCCATCTGCTTCTTTCTGGCGTTTTATCTGGGGAAGTCCGGCAATGCGGCGGCTGCCTTCGGGGCGGTGCCTCTGTGCCTCGTTCTGAGCATCGTCGCTGCCCGCTTTTTTCACTGGTATTCCCGGGCGGACAGCTATGACGGCTTCCTGGCCGCCATGACGGACCATTCTTCCGGAGGCTATGCCCTGATGGGCGTGTTCCTGGGGTGCTTTCTGGCGGCGCTGGTGCTGCGGATGGTGTGCCTTCACCGGAATCTGCCGGAGATGCTGGACTGCATGTGCCTGGCCGGATCGGCGGGGATCGCCGTGGGACGGCTGGCTTCCTTTTTCAATTCTTCCGACCGGGGGCAGATCGTTGCCTCCACCCGGTCATTGCCCTGGGTGTATCCCGTCACCAACGCGGTTTCCGGAGCCACGGAATACCGCCTGGCTACGTTCCTGCTGCAGGCCATGGTGGCGCTGCTCCTGTTTTTGGCACTGACGGCCTTCTACCGCCGGGCCAACAAGCGCGGGACGGTCAGGGACGGAGATACCTGTCTGATCTTCCTGATGCTCTACGGCGCGTCCCAGGTGGTGCTGGACAGCACCCGCTATGATTCCCTGTTTTTCCGCAGCAACGGCTTTGTCAGCATCGTCCAGGTGTTTGGCGCCCTGGCTCTGGGGCTGGCCATTGTGGTGTTCTCCGTCCGGCTGGTGAAGGCCCGGGGGTTCCGGGTATGGTATGTGCCTGTGTGGCTGCTGATGGCGGCTCTGATCGGCGGAGCGGGATTTATGGAGTATTATGTCCAGCGCCGGGGAAACGAGGCGGTCTTTGCCTACAGCGTCATGAGCGCCTGCCTGGCGGGAACGGCGGCCCTGACGCTGCTGGTCCGTGCTTTGGGCATGACCCAAAAGCGAAAGGCCGCCCGTCGCGGGGAAACGCAGCAGCTTCCCGGAGAGAATGGCCGCTGATGGAAAACTACATGAAAAACGGTATCCGGCCGCTGCTGCCGGATGCCGTTTTTTGCCGTTGAAGGGACATCCGCTCTCCTGCCTGATCCGCGGGCGCCCCACATGGCGGTGAAAAAATTTTCCCCCGAAAGGAAACAAATCGGGCGCGAAATACCTGCGGATCCGACCGTTCCGGAGCGTGGCCCAACATATTGCCGCGGAACGGGAGACGCTGCCCCGGCCGGGTTTTCGGGATGGTTTCTCTTTTGTCGGCCCCGGCAAAAACTTGGTCATACTGTAACAGGAAAACACTTCATTTGCTGTTTCGTTTTGTTACTCGGTCAATTGACAAAGTCCCCGGATTCTATGTATAATACGGATATACTAGCGAAACTATGGCGGTATGCCGCTTGAAATGAATAAGGAGGATCCTATGACATCCCAGGAAAAGAAGCAATTGCAGATTATGGCCTGCAAGGTGCGTATGGGGATCATATCCAGCACCCACGCGGCCAAGTGTGGTCATCCCGGCGGCAGCCTGTCTGCGGCGGATATGTTTACCTATTTGTATTTCGCGGAGCTGAATGTCGATCCCAGGAATCCCAAATGGGAGGACCGGGACCGGTTCGTCCTCTCCAAGGGCCACTGCGCCCCCGGCCTGTATGCCGCCCTGGCCAACCGTGGCTTCTTCCCGGTGGAGGACCTGCTGACGCTGCGCAAGGTTGGCAGCTACCTGCAGGGTCACCCCAATATGAACAGCGTTCCCGGTGTGGATATGTCCACCGGCTCTCTGGGCCAGGGGATCTCCTGCGCCTGCGGCATGGCCCTGGCGGCCAGAGTGCAGGGGAAAGCGCTCCGGGTCTATACCCTGCTGGGCGACGGTGAGATCCAGGAGGGCGAGGTCTGGGAGGCCTGCATGTTCGCCAGCCATTATAAGCTGGATAACCTGTGTGTGATCATTGACAACAACGGCCTGCAGATCGACGGCAATGTGGAAAAGGTCATGAGCCCCTATCCCATCGACGCCAAGCTGGAAGCCTTCGGTTTCCATGTCCGGACCATCGACGGCCATGACTTTGACGCCATTGCCGCCGCTCTGGACGAGGCCAAGACCGTCAAGGGCAAGCCCAGCGCCATCATTCTGAAGACTGTCAAGGGCAAGGGTGTTTCCTTCATGGAGAATGTGGCCGGCTGGCACGGCGTCGCGCCCAATGATGAGCAGTATGAGCAGGCCATGGCAGAGCTGAAGCAGCAGCTGGCGGAACTGGAGGGCATGTGAGATGGCAGAATTGAAAAAAATGGCTACCCGCGAGGGTTACGGAAAAGCCCTGGTGGAGCTGGGCCGGGAGCATGAGAACATCGTTGTCCTGGATGCCGATCTGGCAGGCTCCACCAAAACCGGCATGTTCGCCAAGGCGTATCCCGACCGTCATTTCAACTGCGGCATTGCCGAGGCGGATATGATGTGTGTGGCGGCAGGCATGGCGGCCTCCGGACTGGTCCCCTTCGCCTCCTCCTTTGCCATGTTCGCCTCCGGGCGGGCCTATGAGCAGATCCGCAACTCCATCGGCTATCCCCATCTGAATGTAAAGATCGGCGCTTCCCATGGCGGCATGTCCGTGGGTGAGGACGGCGCCAGCCATCAGTGCTGCGAGGATTTTGCCCTGATGCGTTCCATTCCCGGCATGGTGGTCATCTGCCCCGCCGACGGCGTGGAGGCGGAGGCTGCCACCAAGGCTGCTTACGAGTATGAGGGCCCTGTTTATCTCCGGATGGGCCGTCTGGCGGTGCCTGTGTTCCACCAGGAGGGCTTCCAGTTCCGGATCGGTAAGGGCGAGATCATGCGCGACGGCAGCGACATTGCCATCATCGCCAACGGCCTGATGGTCTATGAGGCAGTGAAGGCAGGGGAAACCCTGGCTCAGCTGGGCATCCATGCCCGGATCGTCAACATGTCCACCGTCAAGCCTCTGGACGAGGAGCTGGTGCTGAAGTGCGCCAAGGAGTGCGGAAAGATCATCACCTGCGAGGAGCATTCCGTCATCGGCGGCCTGGGTGAAGCCGTGTGCAGCTTCCTCAGTGAGACGTACCCCACCCCCGTCAGACGAATCGGCGTAAACGACCAGTTCGGCTTCTCCGGCCCCGCCGCGGAGGTTCTGAAAGCCTTCGGCCTGTGCGCGGACCATATTGTGGAAGTCACCCGGGAATTCCTGGGCAAGTAAATTCCGGCAGGCCTCTGCTTCCCGCAGAGGCCTGCTTTTCCTGTCCACGCCTTGGTTCTTGATAAAAAAGGTTGGTCCCAACGCAGCCAAATGATCGTTTAGTACTCCAATGGTTGCTGCGCACCCGCAAGGCTCCCTCTGATGAGGGAACTGTCGCGAAGCGACTGAGGGAGAGAACCTGTTCCGTCGTTTCCCGTATTTACCAAAAGCTCGAAAGGTTTCAGTTGCCGTTAGGCGGCTAAACGATCATTTCCAATTCTGCTGAGGCAACCGAAATGCATGAAAATGTTTCTTGAATATGAGCAACGCTCCGGGAAAGATTCCCGGAGCGTTGCTTGTCAGGAGAGGATGATATGATTGTTTATGCCAGTCCGGGGAGGAAACCGGAGCAGAGCGCCAGGAGGCAAAGAACGACGAATCCGACGATACATGCAATCAGATTGCCGCCGGTATGGGCGATGAAGGTTTCCTTCATGGACAGCCCGTTGAATTCCTTCACTTCCCAGAAAGCGCCGTCGGTAGGCAGGCAGATGCCGAGGCCGCCCAGGCAGATTGCCAGACCGACAATAATGGGATTGGTTCCCGCGGTCAGCATCGGGGCCATGAGGGAGGCAGTGGTAACCAGCGCGGTAGCGGAGGAACCGAGAGCGGCTTTCAGAAGCACGGACATAATAAAGGCCATGACGAACAGCGGGATACCGCTGGCGGAGACAAAGCCGCTCAGAACGGTGCCGATGCCGGAAGCGCTGATAATGGCGCCATAGGAGCCGGAAGCGGCCAGAATAAAGAACACGTCACCAACATCATTCAGGCTGGAGGAGAAAACCTTAGCCGGGGTCTTGTCAATGTACTTGCGGAGCATCAGCCATGCCGCGACGACAGAGATGGTAAGAGCGCCGACACCGTTGGAGGCGGAGAGGAAGGTGCAGATTGCCAGGACCCAGCCCGCACTGGTAACATAGGGCATCAGGGTAGCGAACAGAATGAGGATGATGGGCAGGAGAATGAGGAACAGGGCGGAACCTGCGGAGGGATGGACCGCTTTCGCGGATTTTTCGATTTCCGTAATGGCTTCATTGTCGCTGACCGCGTCTTCCTTGGCAGAGGAGAACTTCTTGTCCAGGAAATTGCCGTACAGCCAGCCGCCAACCAGGCTCGCGGGAAGGCTGACGATCAGAGAGTAGAGGATGAACAGGCCGATGTTGGCGCCCATGGTTCCCGCTACCGCCAGGGGACCGGGAGTGGGAATCACCAGACAGTGGGTACACATCAGGCCCACGACCAACGCGGTGGTATAGCCGATGACGTTTCTCTTGGTGTGCTTGGCCAGAGTGGTGCAGATGGGGTTCAGGATGATATACGCGGGGCCCATGAAAACGGGGATGGAGATCAGGTAGCCGGTTCCGTTCAGCGCAAGGTTTGCGTGCTTGCTGCCGAAGGTCTTCAGCATACTCAGCGCCAGCTGATCCGTTGCGCCGGACTCGGAGAGAATACCGCCCAGGATCGAGCCGAGACCAACCACAATGCCCAGCGCGGCCATCATGTTGCCGAAGCCGGAAGCCGTTGTTTTGATCAGGGTGGTGGCATCCATTCTCAGGAGAATACCGGTAATCAGTGCTGTAATGAGCATCATCACACCGGAGTTCATCTTAAGCTTGATGATACCGAACAACAGAATGAACAAGCTGAGGAAAAATACGATTAAGATCCACGTTGTACTCATTGTCTTTTCTCCTTATTTTAATTTATTGTTTAAAAACGCCGCTTCAACATCGTAGATCCATTCCTCCTCAAAATCGTGGATGTTGTGGTGCGCGCCTTTAACGACTTGGAACTGGACATTGTCCGGCGCGGTGGCGGCCATCAGCTTGGCCGCGAACATCATAGCGCCGACGATCGGTTCCACTTGATCCTGATCCCCGTGCAGGAACAGGAACGGCGGACATTTGGGATTGACATAAGTACAGGGATTGGAAAGCTGCGCCATCTCGGGCTGGGTTTTTGCTGCCCCGCCCAGGACAAGAGCTTCCATGGAATCCTCTTCACCATATTCTTCGATGAGCGTTCCCAGGCCCCAAGCCTGCGCCTCAACCGCGAACAGCTCCTTCATAAGGTCAAAATAAACGGGGCAATAGACGGCAATCACTGCCTGGACCTCATCGGATACGTCCATATTCGGCCAGGACGGATCCACAAGCTTACCGGCAGCGGAGGAACAGGCGCTGACGGCTGCCAGATGGGCGCCGGCGGATTCCCCCAGGAGGGCAATCCTGTCGGGGTCCAGGTGGTATGCCACGGCGTTTTTGCGAATGTAGCGGATCGCGGCCTTTACTTCATAGATCTGGGTGGGGAATGGCTGCTGATAGCTCAGAGAATAGTTGATGCTGACCACCGCGAATCCTCTTCTCAGCAGATTCAGAGCCGGTTCCAGCTTATGGGAGCTTTTGTGACCGTAACACCAGCCGCCGCCGAAAATGTCGATGATGACCGGATAGGGGCCGTCCCCTTCATTCGGCAGATAAATATCCAAAGTCCTGCGGCTCCCGGCAGGCTCCGGCCGGCACTGGGGCGCATACTTGGAGACAAACGTGCTTTCGCTGTCAGGCGCGTATTGGATATCCAAATATTTCCGCTGAATAAAGTCCGTGTTGGCCGGAATGTGAACACGCTGCTGCTCGATGAACTTCATAAATGAATCCTCCTTTACACATCCATGCGGAGCTTTTCTCTTAAGAAGGCAGCTTCCAGGTCATAAATCCACTCTTTTTCGAAATCCAGGATGTTGTGATGGGCACCATGGACGATCTGGAACCGGACGTTGTCAATGGAAGTCTTTCCCATGATTTCACCGGCAAAGCCCATTGTACCGACGATGGGAACGACCTGATCCAAATCCCCGTGAAGGAACAAAAACGGCGGGCAATTCTCGCTGAGATAGTTTTCCGGATTTGCCATTTGGGCAATTTCGGGACATTCCTGCCGTGTGCCGCCAAAGAGAAGGGCTTCCACGGAATCGGCCTCTCCGGATTCCTGAAGCAGCGTATCCTGGCCGGTCAGCGCTTTCTGGACGAGAAAAAACTCTTTTGTCAGAGCGATATCCACGGGACAATACAGGGCAATGACGGCCTGGACCGCGTCCGAAACATCCTGATCGGGGAAGGGGCTGTCCTCCAGCTTGCCGGAGGCGGCGGAGCAGGCCGTTACCGCGGCCAGGTGCGCCCCTGCCGATTCACCAAGCAAAGCGATTCTGTCCGGGTCCAGGTTGTATTTCGCGGAATTTTTCCGGATAAAGCGGATCGCGGCTTTCAGCTCGTAGATCTGAGCCGGGAACCGGGCCTGATAGCTTAAGGAATAATTGACGCTGACAACGGCAAATCCCCGTTTGAGCAGATTCAGGGCCGGCTCCAGCTTGTGGGAGCTTTTGTGGCCGAAGCACCAGCCTCCGCCAAAGATATCCACGATCACCGGGAAGGGACCATTTCCTTCATTGGGCAGATAGATATCCAGCAGTCTCCTGGGGCCCTTGGGCTCCGGCTGGCATTTGGGCACGTATCGGCTTACATAGGGAACACTGTCCTCGGGTGCGTAGGGGATGTCCAGAAATTTCTGCCGGACAAAATCCGTCTGCGCAGGAGTGTGTGTTCGTGTCTGCTCAATGAATTTCATGGTGATACCTCCTGTTTATGTTTTCCCGGCGATGCGGATGCCGGTTTGGAGGGAGCGGAACAGAGTTTCCGCCGCTGCCAGGAACCGTGTGTCAGCATTGGCCAGAAGTTCTTCGGAAGAAATGATCCTTGTTGTACAGGAAATGGCCACATCGATCCCGCAGTCATAGATCTGATCCGCACCGTCGCCGAAGCATCCGGCTATGGCGCAGACCGGGATGTTCTTTTTCCTGCAGGCATTCCCGATTCCGTATAAGACCTTGCCCTGGGCACTCTGGTAATCCAAACGGCCTTCTCCGGTCACCACCAGGTCGACGTTTTCCAGAAGACGGTCAAACTGAATGATATCCAGAACGGTTTCGATCCCGGAACGGATAAACGCGTTGGCAAAAGCGATCAAGGTTATGGAAAGACCTCCGGCGGCCCCGGTTCCGGATATATCGCGGATACGCGAGGAGGCTTTCTTTTCGATTACATCTACCAGATTGGTCAATCCCGCTTCCAGCTCCCGCTGCATTTCGGGAGTGGCACCCTTCTGCGTCCCGTAAACATATGTCGCGCCGTTGGGCCCGAGAAGCGGGTTTTTAACGTCGCACATGATGGTAAACCGGGCGTCCTTCAGATGGGGATCGAGACCGGACAGATCGATGTTCGCCACATGCGCCATTCCGGCTCCGCAGGGTGCTACCGTTTCCCCGTTGGTGTCGGTGAACCGCGCACCCAAGGCACAGGCCATTCCGATTCCGCCGTCGTTGGTGGCGCTGCCGCCCAGCATTAAGTAAATCTCCCGGATCCCCAGCTGCAGCGCGTCCCGGATCATTTCGCCGGTGCCATAGGAAGAAGCAAGCAGGGGATTTCGCTCATCGTCCTTTAAAAGCGGAAGGCCGGAGGCCTGGGCCATTTCGATAATTGCGGTGTCCTGGTTGATGACCGCGTATTTCGCGGTGACTTCCCGTCCAAGGGGATCGTGTACAGCGACATAACGGTATTTTCCGTGGAGGACCTCGACCAATGCTTCTGTTGTGCCTTCTCCGCCGTCTCCTATAGGAACCCCTACGATTTCCGCATCCGGGAAAAACTTCAACGCTGTTGTCCGCAGCATTTCAATCGCATGTGCTGATGAAATAGTTCCCTTGAAGGAGTCTGGTGCAAATAAAATTTTCATTTTGACATTTTCACCACCAAAGAGAATAATCATCATCTTTAATTTGTGATAATTATAGATGAATTTGGAAATATGCGCAATGTTTTAGGAGCTAATGATTGCTCCGTTTGTTGTGCTGACGGCACAATTAATTCCGCTCCTTTCGCTTTAAATACATGTACAGGCTGAAAATCAGGAGCCTGTCATTGCTGTTTTGAAATGGGTCGATGTTGAGAAGCGCCTTGATTTTGGACATTCGGAAAGCAAGGGTGTTTTTGTGAATATACAGCTGCTTGCTGGCGCGGACCAGGTTGAAATTGTTTTCCTGAAGAACGCCGATGATCTGCAGGATCCCGTTTTTATCTTCCTCCTGAAAAGCGTGGTCGTAAACGTTCATGATGCCGTGAAGCTCCGAGGTGGAGATACGGGAAAACAGATATTTCTCCAGATAGTCCAGGAAAAAGACGTTTTTACAGTCGGATGCAACGGTTTCTTCCAGCCAAAGGCAGTGATCCAGGCCGATTTTGTAATAGTAAAGCCTGCATTGGGCGGAGCCGATGAAGGCATTGGCGTACTGGCAGAGGGGAGAAATTTCGGATAACCATTGCTCAATGGATTCCCGACAATAGGTAAGCGTATCTGCCTCGCAGTCGCCGATGTCTTTATAGATCAGGATATGCTGGTTGTTGTACTGGTACACAATGTCCTGGGCAGTCAGCAGGTTGTTCAGACTGCTCTCCAGGGTGCCGGAAGACAGCGGTTCGTTGAAGAACAGCATAATCGGAACACGGATCCGTTTTGGCTTGATTTTCAGATCATTGGCCAGCGCTTCCAGTTTTTCTCTGTTGGCGTTTTTCTCATTAAAAAGCGCGAATGCGAACCGATCCTGCGCTGTCCGCATGGTATACAGCGATTCCTGCTGGTGTTCATATTTCAGCATACTTTCCAGCGCCATCTTGACAACATACGCGATATTGCGCACTTCGTCAGGATCGCCGGTCACGCCTACAACCCCAACCGGCGTCTGGTCGTCGTAGACCAGGAGATTGCTGCCTTTCTTGACCCCAAGGTAGCTTTCGTTATCCGTGACTTCCATGCTGTCCTGATGGGCTTTGATCATATTGTGGGCGGTTTCGTGAAAGCTGCCGATTCTGGTTGGGTCCACACTGGCGATGATGGTCCCGTCCTGGTTCATCACATTTACGTTGTATTTTGTGTAGAGTGAAAGATTCTCCACAAAACGACGGGCGATATCGTTGTTGAGCATTGTTTTGTCTCCTTTCCTTCCGGATGCTCCTCAGCACGGAGGACTGCGGAATTATTGTAGCATTGAAGTTTTCGTATTGCAATCGGGGATTACACAAAAGAAGCAGCCCCGCCGCGGGGAACGGTCATTTCGGCGCATCAGGGGAGGGGCAGAAAAGGGGGATTTGATTCCAACATTTTTCCCCTGTATTCCAATATATTTTTCCCGGATTTGCCGGCCCCTTTTGTTGACGGAGCTGTTTTTCTGAGCTATAATAAAACCAGAAACACACCTTTTGCACGCAATTCGTTACCCAATGCTCCTGTGAGCCGGACCCGGAAAACCAATTTTTTGGAGGAATACACATGAAACGATCTGAGATCAACAAAGCGTTGAAGGAATTGGAGGCCATGTGCGAAAAGTATTGCTGTTATCTGCCTCCTTTCTGTCACTTTACCCCCGAGCAGTGGCAGACCGTCGGACACGATTACGACGAGGTCCGGGACTGTATGCTGGGCTGGGACATCACCGACTACGGCATGGGCGATTTTGACAAGATGGGCTTCTCCCTCATCACCCTGCGCAACGGCAACCGCGCCATGGCTGACAAATATCCCAAGGTCTATGCCGAGAAGCTCCTGTACCTGAAGGAAGGACAGTATTCTCCCAATCATTTCCACTGGTACAAAACCGAGGACATCATCAATCGGGGCGGCGGAAACGTGCTGATCCGGGTCTATAACTCCAACCCCGACGAGTCCATCAACTATGAAACCGACGTCACCGTCCATACCGACGGACGCACCTATACCGTACCCGCCGGTACCCAGATCCGGCTGACGCCCGGCGAGAGCATCCATGTGCAGCAGTACCTGTATCATGATTTTGAGGTGGAACCCGGCACCGGCAATGTGCTTCTGGGTGAGGTCAGCCAGTGCAATGACGACAACACCGACAACCGTTTCAACCCGCCCATGGGCCGGTTCCCTGCCATTGAGGAGGACGAGCCTCCTTACCGGCTGCTGTGCAATGAATATCCGAAAGCAAAGTGAGGAAAGTAATATGATTGATGTAATCGCGTTGGGAGAATTGCTCATTGATTTCGCGTGCCTGAATACGGATGCCGACGGCTATCCCACCATGGCGGCCCATCCCGGCGGCGCTCCCGCCAATTTCCTGGCAGCACTGACCAAGTTCGGAGCCAAAACCGCCCTGCTGGGGAAGGTGGGAACCGACGCCTTCGGAAAAATGCTTCTGGGCACCCTGGAAAAAGCGGGGATTGAGACCCGGGGAATCGTAACCTCCGACGATGTGTTCACCACGCTGGCCTTCGTCACCTTTGACCAGCACGGCGACCGGCAGTTCTCCTTCTCCCGCAAGCCCGGAGCGGACACCTGCCTGTCCTTTGAAGAACTGGACCTGAGCCTCATCGACCAGGCGAAGGTATTCCACTTTGGCACATTGTCCCTGACCGACGAGCCTGCCCGCTCCGCCACTTACCGGGCGGTGGCCTACGCCAGGGAAAAGGGCAAGCTCATTACCTATGATCCCAACCTGAGAAAACCCCTGTGGAAGGACCTGGAGGAAGCCAAAAAGCAGCTGATCTGGGGCCTGGGGCAGGCGGATGTGGTAAAGATCAGCGACGAAGAAGTGGAATTCCTCTTCGGCCTGGGTGTGGAGGAAGGCGCGAAGTACATCCTGGACAACTTCGGCGTGAAGCTGGTGTTCGTGACCTGCGGCGCCGACGGCTGTTTCTTCCGGAACGCCAATGCCAGCGGAAAGGTCCCCAGCCTTTCCGGCATCAAGGTCATTGACACCACCGGCGCCGGTGATATCTTCGGCGGCAGCGCCCTCTGGAAGCTGCTGCAGACCGGGAAAGAGCCCCAGTCCCTGACGGAGGCGGAGCTGCGCGGGATCGTGACCTTCGCCTGCACCAGTGCCGGACTTTCCACCACCAGAAGCGGCGGAATTTCCAGCGTGCCGGAATACAGCGAGATCCTGGCCAGAATGGGCGCGAAGGCGTAAAGATTTCCCCAGCCTTCTCCTTTGAAACCACAAATTTTTCCCCGGTCAGAGCAGACTGCATCGTCGCGTTTATGCCATTAAAACGCATAATCTGGTCTTCCGGCACAAGCTGTGGAATCACGGCATTCACGGCCGGTGCCTGAATGCCTGCCCCCAGGGAACGGATGACGGACATAACAAGCAGACCGCCAAGGATGACGGTTTTATCCGTGATACGCGGCATTGCCAATGCCATCAGAAAGGTCACAAAAGCGATCATCGAATCGGCTCCGAGGATCAGCTTTTTCCGGCTGTGACGGTCCGCCCATACGCCTGCCACAAAAGAAATCAAAAACTGCGGCAGATAAGAGCATACGGTAAAGGCCGCGACCCATGCTCCCGACGAGGTCTGGATCGTCACATACCATACAATCGCCATTTGGACAAGAGTGGAGCCGAATAATGTAATGCACTGACTGATCAGAAACAGCATCACCCGGCTTTTCCGGATCGTTTGTTTTTCGTCCATGATGTTTATCTCCTTTCATTTTTACCCCAAAAGAATACCACCAATGAAAACATTGGTGGCAAAATGGAGGGTTATGAAAATCTGGATTTCATATCCTGTAGCATGGATACGATTTTGTAAGCGTTCTCCTCTGCCGCGGATAGCGAAAGGATAAGCCTGTCACAGACGGAAATAATTTCTGAGTCCTGTTTCGGGGTATTCAGGACCACCGCAATATCGGTATCCGGATTCTCGGAAAGCTGCCTGAGCATCTGCAGAATTGCCTCCAAAGAGTAGTTCGCGCATCTCAAAGAACGAATGATGATCAGACGCTGTATATCCGCGTCCGTATAGACGCGATATCCATTCTGTTTCCGTTTGACGGTCAGCAGGCCGTTCATTTCCCAATTTCGCAAAGCGTCCATTGAGATACCTAAGTATTCGGATACTTCTTTTCTCTTGAGCAAATGAGAGCTTTCCGGTGCGCCTTCTGATAGTATCCGCTTTACGACCCTGATTGCCTTTTCGGCATTGGAGCGTTCCTGCTTGATCTGATGCAGATACTCTTCCATGAGGGAAAGAGCGGCTTCAAAATCACCGGCGGCCGATGCTTTTACCATCTGCAGGATCTTCTTGCGCAAACCATTCTGTAGGATTTCCACTTGAAGAGCGAGCCGGGCGAGTTTGAATTGTTCGATATGAAAATCTGTAAATACCCTGTATCCGTTGGGCTTTCGCTCCGGCTTCGGGATCAGTCCCAGCTGCTCATACAGACGGACGGTATTGGGGTGGATTCCGATTATGTCCGCGACCTGCGCGGTTCGATATGTATTCATCTGTTCATCATCTCCGTTCCCAAACACACAATAGCATAAGGCGGAAGTATGGTGTTATAGTGGAGGGTTTTCAGGATTCTCTCTTCCGAAAATCCATTTGATTATGACCTTTTTGAAGGGATCCGGTTATCCGAAATGTACGCGGGTTTGGGGGGGGGAACGGTGAAAAACCGCTGCTGTATCCCGCGGGATACAGCAGCGGTAATTTCTGATGCTTTTGCAGGGCTTCCACAGTGGTCTCATTTTCCAGCAGCACCGGAATGCCGTGGATGGAACGCCCGGCCTTCTCGGTGCTGACGTCGATGAA
>SFQY01000045.1 GCA_004562395.1 bacterium
CAATCCGTTCCCCTTGCAACATGTCCCAATTCGTACCGTTCCCAAGGAGAAACGGATTGCCACGTCGCTGCGCTCCTCGCAATGACAGGTGGTGGACGTGCCCTTGCTGCGCTAAACGATCATTTACCGCACCAACAACTCCACTCTGCTTCACCGGTTGCCCAGGTTTACGGCCCGGTATTGGATGGCTTCGGCGATGTGCTGGGGCTGGATTTCTTCGCTGCCGTCCAGGTCCGCCACGGTACGGGCCACCTTCAGGATCCGGTCGTAGCTTCTGGCGGTCAGACCCATGACCTCAAAGGCGTTCTTCATCAGCCCGGCGCTTTCCTCGCTGAGGCGGCAGTACCTTCGCATTTCCTCCGGACCCATCCGGGCGTTGCACATGCCGCCGCTGCCGAAGCGCCGGTTCTGGATGGTCCGGGCGGCGTTGACCCGCTCCTGGATGACGGCAGAGGGCTCCGCCTCCGCCCGGGTCCGCAGGTCCTCAAAATGCACCGAGGGAACCTCCACCACAATATCGATCCGGTCCAGCAGAGGGCCGGAAATCCGGCCGCGGTAGTTCTCCACCTCCCGCTCCGAGCAGCGGCACCGGCCGGAGGGGTCCCCGTACCAGCCGCACTTGCAGGGGTTCATGGCGCACACCAGCATGAATTCTGCCGGGTATGTCACGGCTCCGGAAACCCGGGAGATGGTAACAGCCCCGTCCTCCAGGGGCTGGCGCATCAGATCCAGCGTATCTCTGCGGAACTCCGGCAGCTCGTCCAGGAACAGTACTCCCTTGTGGGCCATGGAAATCTCACCGGGCCGGGGATTGCTGCCGCCTCCCGTCAGTCCTGCGTTGGACACGGTGTGGTGGGGTGACCGGAAGGGCCGCCGGGTGATCAGAGGGCGGTTTGCGGTCAGAAGACCCATCACCGAATAGATCTGGCTGACCTCCAGGGACTCCTCCCAGGTCATGTCCGGCAGGATAGAGGGCAGGCGCTTGCTGAGCATGCTTTTGCCGGAGCCCGGCGGGCCAATGAGCAGCACATTATGGCTGCCGGCAGCCGCCACTTCCAGCGCCCGCTTCACGTTCTCCTGTCCCAGCACATCCTTGAAATCCAGCCCCTGGGCATCCTCAGGAGCCGGTACCCACAGGGGCTGCTCCGCAAGCTCAGTCTCACCGTTTAGCCCCGCGGCCAGCTCCGCCACGGTGCGCACCGGTATGATCGCCGGCCCACGGGCCAGCGTGGCCTCCGCCGCGTTTTCCGCCGGGACAAAGAGCGCCTCGATCCCCTCCCGCTTGGCAGCCAGGGCCATGGGCAGGACACCGGATATGGGCCTGATCTGGCCGTCCAGGCTCAATTCTCCCAGAAATGCGCTGGTGGACTTGGGCCGGCGGATACTTCCCGCTGCCGCAAGAATGCTCAGAAGGATCGGAAGATCGTAATGGGTCCCCGACTTTTTCTGGCTGGCAGGCGCCAGATTCACGGTAATCCGGCTCACCGGAAAGCGCAGGCCGCTGCTTTTCGCCGCGGCGCGGACCCTGTCCCGGGCCTCTTTTACAGCCGCGTCCGGCAGACCGACGATGTCAAATCCCGGCAGACCGCTGGATATATAGCATTCCGCCGTGACGGCGCTGCCCCGGATCCCGGAAATCCCCATGGTTTTGACGCTGCAGATCATGGACTCATCTCCTTTTCTTTCCTGAATATGATACTAGATTCTCCCAAAAAACACAATCCCTTTTTCATTTTTCCAGAAAGAATCCTGTTTGGAAGGGGTTCACAGTTTTCAGAAAGCAATCTTGTGGAAAAGCGTAAAATTTTCATAACAGGGTCGATTGATGACTTTACAAAGCGGCCAGAAAGTGCTATGATATACGCGACAAAAATTGAATACTTTAGGAGGTATTTCGTTTTGGCAAGAAAATTCAAAACCATGGACGGCAACACCGCTGCTGCCCACGTCAGCTACGCCTTTACTGAGGTCGCTGGCATCTACCCCATCACCCCTTCCAGCCCCATGGCTGACAACGTGGACCAGTGGTCCGCTGCCGGCCGTAAGAACATCTTTGGCAATACCGTCAAGGTTGTTGAGATGCAGTCCGAAGCTGGTGCTTCCGGCACCGTCCACGGCTCCCTGGCCGCCGGCGCCCTGACCACCACCTACACCGCATCCCAGGGCCTGCTGCTGATGATCCCCAACATGTACAAGATCGCCGGCGAGCTGCTGCCCTGCGTCTTCCATGTCTCCGCGCGTACCGTTGCCACCCAGGCTCTGAACATCTTCGGTGACCACTCCGACGTTTACGCCTGCCGTCAGACCGGCTTCGCCATGCTGTGCGAAACCAACGTTCAGGAAGTTATGGACCTGGGCGCCGTCGCTCACCTGGCTGCCATCGAGGGCCGCGTTCCCTTCATCAACTTCTTCGACGGCTTCCGTACCTCCCACGAGATCCAGAAGATCGCCATCTGGGACTACGACGACCTGAAGGACATGGTCAACATGGACGCCGTGGCCGAGTTCCGCAAGCACTCCCTGAACCCCGAGCGTCCCGCCATGCGTGGTTCCCACGAGAACGACGACATCTTCTTCCAGCACCGTGAGGCCTGCAACAAGTACTACCAGGCTCTGCCCGCAGTGGTCGAGAAGTACATGGACAAGGTCAACGAGAAGCTGGGCACCAACTACAAGCTGTTCAACTACTACGGCGCTGCCGATGCTGACCGGGTCATCGTTGCCATGGGCTCCATCAACGACGTGGCCGAGGAAGTCATCGACTACCTGAACGCCCACGGCGAGAAGGTCGGCCTGGTGAAGGTCCGCCTGTTCCGTCCCTTCTGCGCTGAGAAGCTGCTGGAGGCCATCCCCGCCACCGCCAAGAAGATCGCTGTTCTGGACCGCACCAAGGAGCCCGGCTCCCAGGGCGAGCCTCTGTACCAGGATGTTGTCATGGCTCTGGCCAAGGCCGGCCGCAACGACGTGACCGTCATCGGCGGCCGTTACGGTCTGGGCTCCAAGGACACCCATCCCGCTTCCGTCTTTGCCGTCTACGAAGAGCTGGCTAAGGACGCTCCCAAGCACGAGTTCACCATCGGCATCGTTGACGACGTGACCCACCTGTCCCTGGACGAGAAGGTCTCCCCCAACACCGCTGCCGCGGGCACCATCGAGTGCAAGTTCTGGGGTCTGGGCGGCGACGGCACCGTCGGCGCCAACAAGAACTCCATCAAGATCATCGGCGACCACACCGACAAGTACGTACAGGCTTACTTCCAGTACGACTCCAAGAAGACCGGCGGCGTCACCGTGTCCCACCTGCGCTTCGGCGACAACCCCATCAAGTCCCCCTACTACATCAACAAGGCTGACTTCGTGGCCTGCCACAACCCCTCCTACATCACCAAGGGCTTCAAGATCGTCCAGGACGTCAAGCCCGGCGGCGTGTTCCTGATCAACTGCCAGTGGAACATGGAGGAGCTGGAGCATCACCTGGATGCCGCTTCCAAGCGTTACATCGCTAACAACAACATCCAGCTGTACACCATCAACGCCATTGACCTGGCCATCAAGGTCGGCATGGGCAAGCGCACCAACACCATCCTGCAGTCCGCTTTCTTCTCCCTGGCCAAGGTTATGCCCGCCGTTGTGGAAAAGAACTGGAACGCCATCGACGCCGGTGCTACCGCTTACACCAAGATCGATGTTCCCGCTGCCTGGGCCACCGCCGAGGACAACAAGGCTGATGTGACTCTGGAAGGCCCCGCCGACACCGTCAAGGTCGTCAAGACCATCCTGAACCCCATCGGCAAGATGGACGGCTACAGCCTGCCCGTTTCCGCTTTCGACGGCCTGGCCGACGGCCAGTTCCCCCTGGGCGCTGCCGCTTACGAGAAGCGCGGTGTTGCCGTTACCGTTCCTCACTGGGACGAGACCAAGTGCATCCAGTGCAACAACTGTGCCTATGTCTGCCCCCACGCCACCATCCGTCCCTACGCTCTGACCGCTGAAGAAGCCGCCGCTGTCCCCGCCGGTACCCGTCTGGTGGACGTGAAGGCCGGTAAGGGCAAGGGTGTCTACAAGTACACCATGGCCGTGTCTCCTCTGGACTGCATGGGCTGCGGTGTCTGCGTCGGTGTCTGCCCCACCAAGGCCATCGCCATGGTTCCCCAAGAGCAGGAGCTGCCTGAGCAGGAAATCTGGAACCACCTGGTTGCCAAGGTCTCCGAGAAGAAGGATATGCAGGACAACACCGTCAAGGGCTCTCAGTTCCACAAGCCTCTGCTGGAGTTCTCCGGCTCCTGCGCCGGCTGTGCCGAGACTTCCTACGCCCGTCTGGTGACCCAGCTGTTCGGCGACCGGATGTACATCTCCAACGCCACCGGCTGCTCCTCCATCTGGGGCGGTCCCGCCGCTACCTCTCCCTACACCGTCAACGCCGAGGGTCACGGTCCCGCTTGGGCCAACTCCCTGTTCGAGGACAACGCGGAGCATGGTCTCGGTATGTACACCGCTCAGGCCGTCATCCGTGAGTCCCTGGCCAACAAGGTGAAGGCTGTCATGGAGAAGACCGAGTGCGACGAGCGCAAGGCTGCCTGCCAGGCTTGGCTGGACACCTATAACGACGGCGAGGCCAACAAGGCTGCCACCAAGGCTCTGGTCGCCAACCTGGAGGCCAACGTCTGCTGCGACACCGTGAAGGACATCCTGTCTCAGAAGGAATACCTGTCCAAGAAGTCCGTCTGGATCTTCGGCGGTGACGGCTGGGCCTACGACATCGGCTTCGGCGGCGTGGACCATGTCCTGGCTTCCAACAAGGATGTCAACGTCTTCGTCTTCGACACCGAGGTTTACTCCAACACCGGCGGACAGGCCTCCAAGGCTTCCAACATCGGCCAGGTCGCTCAGTTCGCTGCCTCCGGTAAGGAGACCAAGAAGAAGTCCCTGTCCGAGATCGCTATGAGCTACGGCTACGTGTATGTTGCCCAGGTCGCCATGGGCGCCAACCCCGCTCAGACCATCAAGGCCATCACCGAGGCTGAGGCCTACAACGGTCCTTCCCTGATCATCGGCTACGCTCCCTGTGAGATGCACTCCATCAAGGGCGGCATGACCAACTGCCAGGCCGAGATGAAGAAGGCTGTTGAGTGCGGCTACTGGAACCTGTTCCGCTTCGATCCCTCCAAGGCCACTGGCAAGTTCCAGCTGGACAGCAAGGCTCCGAAGGACGGCTACCAGGAGTTCCTGATGAACGAGGCCCGTTACAGCCGTCTGACCCGCGAGTTCCCCGATCGCGCCACCGACCTGTTCGCCAAGAACGAGGCCGCTGCCAAGGAGCGTTGGGAGCATCTGAACAAGCTGGTCGAGATGTACAAGGACTAATCTCCGGTACGTTCCCCAAAACCAATATTCGCCCCTGGGAAACCAGGGGCGAATTTCATAACACGGGAGGATCCGCTTATGCTGTGTACCATTGTCGATATCCGCGGGGACTATGCCTATGTCCAATATCAGGACACCGGCGTGATCTCCGAGGTCGCCATCGCCCTGCTGCCCTTCGGCGTGGATGTGGGTGACCGGCTGAAATTTGAAGACTATGAATTTTCCACTCTTTGACTCCGCTTCAAAAAACGATAGCCCCGGGAGATAACATGAAAAAGATTCTTGCAGACGTTCATACTCACACCCTGGCCAGCGGCCATGCCTACGGCACCATCCGGGAGATGGCTCAGGCTGCCGCGGAACAGGGACTGAAAATTCTCGGAATCACCGAGCATGCTCCGGGAATTCCCGGAACCGTAAACCCCTTTTACTTTTGCAATCTGAAGGTGGTTCCCCGGACTTTGTACGGCGTTCAGATCCTGCACGGCAGCGAGATCAACGTTCTCGATGACGGCTCCCTGTCTCTGGAACAGAAATGGATCGACAAGCTGGATTACGCCATTGTGGGAATCCACACCCCCTGCTACGATAACGCCGGGCCGAAGCAAAACACCAAAAATCTGATCCAGTGCATGAAAAACGAAAAGGTCCGGCTGATCTCCCATCCCGACGACGACCGGACCCCATTGGATTATCCGGAGCTGGTGCAGGCGGCCAAAACCTATCATGTGGCTCTGGAAGTGAACAACAGCTCCCTGTCAAGCAAGGGATCCCGGCAGAACTGTGCCGAAAACTACCGGACCATGCTGCGGTATTGCCAGGAACTCCGGGTTCCCGTGATCGTCAATTCCGACGCCCATGACCCCAGCGCGGTGGGCCGGTTCTCTCAGGCCGAACAGCTGCTGGAACGGCTTGATTTTGACCTGTCCCTGGTGCTGAATACGGACCCGGATGCCCTTCTGACCTTCCTCCTGGAAGAAAAGCCCCCGGTATTGTGATACCATTAGCCGTCCCCCGTCGGGGCGCAGAGAGAAATGTATAATAGGGGCTGTCTCACTAAAGTAAAAGTATACAAATGAAAGAACTGTCATTGCGAACCAGTGACCGCAGTCACTGGTGTGGCAATCCGCATCCCCCTTGAAATGTTCAGATTACTGGCATTTTTAAGGAGAACGGATTCCCACGCCAGTGTGCGCACTGGCTCGGAATGACAGTTTTTCTTTCCCTTTGTGCTATTTAACGAAACAATTTCTTGGTGAGACAACCCCATTTTCTATGCTTCAGGAAACCGGTTCCAGATTTGCTTTTTGCGTGTAACCGCGCACGGCCCCGAATCTGACCAGCGCGTAATCTGCGTACCAGCCCAGCACTTCAAGATCTTCTCCCTCCGAAAGCAGGGTCACAACCTGACTCTGTTCGTCGGGTTCGGCCCACAGGACAGCCTCCTGCCCCTTCACACGGTACTGCGTCCGGCGGACCGGCTCAAAGACCTCCTCCACAGGGTACTTTTCCTCGTCTGCGAAATGCCACCATTCTCCGTAGTAGGGAACAAACCCATGCTTCTGCATCACATCCTGAAGCAGCCGGGCATGATCGGCGGCGGTTTCGGTGCAGTCGGCATAGTTCCGGTCCGCCTTGCCGGAGAAATCGTCAAACTGGGTGGGCATTTCCACTTCCCGGCCTTCCAGGTCCACCAGGGCGACATCCACCGCGTTGCCCCGGCTGTGGTTGCTGTAGCCCTTCCGGGGGTCCGCCACATAGGTATCGTCGGGGCAGACCTCCCAGAGCCGGAATTGGGCCGCCACAGGGCGGAAGGCATCCCAGATCTTCAGGCCCAGTCCCACCTCGTGAAGGGACTCCTGAACCTCCGCCAGCTTTTTCACCGTGCCGAAGCGGGCGAAGGCATCCTCAAATTCATAGATGGTCTGTCCCGTGAAATTGTCCTGTGACGCGTATTTCAGCTCCACAAGCATATCCGGAATATAGTCCGTCACCGGAACAAAGCTGCTGTCCGAAAGCTCCGGCATGGTGAGGGCCTGGGTTTCGGGAACCGTCTGCACCGTTGTCTCCGGCGGAACCGCTTCCGTGGCAACCGTTACGGAGGCGGACGTGACCTCCGGCAGATCCGTCTTCTGGCGGCAGGCAGCCAGAGGCAGGCAAAGGGAGGCCCCAACCAGCAGCGAAAGCGCTTGTTTCATGGTCATTTCTTCTTCTGATCCTGCATCCGCTGAAATTTTTCTTTCATCTTCTGCAGCCGGATCCGTTCCTTTCGTTCCTTATTCTTTTTGAATTGGGATTTGATCTCCGGAGGCTGCTCCTGCAGCTTTTCCTCCGGGATGCCGCGCTGGGCAAGCCGCTTGTCGGTAAATTCCCGGGCCAGGGTGTACAACACAGAGGTCAGGGGGATCATCACCAGCATTCCCCCTACTCCCATGATCTCACCGCCTACGGAAACCGCCACCAGCACCCACATGCCGGGCAGTCCGATGGAGGTCCCCACCACTCTGGGGTAGATCAGGTTGTTCTCCAGCTGCTGGATCACCAGGAACATGGCCACAAAGGTCAGCGCCTGGAAGGGGTTGTCCACCAGGATGAAGAACGCGCCCAGAATACAGCCTACGAAAGCGCCCACCACCGGGATCAGGGCTGTCACCGCGATGATCACACTGACCAGGGGGATATAGGGCATTTTCAGGATGGCCATGGCCACCGCGAACAGGCAGCCCAGAATGCAGGCCTCCAGGCACTGTCCCGAAATAAAGTTGGAGAAGGTGGCATTGGTCAGCCGGAGGATCCGGATGATCTCATCGGTCGTATTCTCCGGAAGAACGGAATACAGGATCCGTCTTCCCTGCCGGGCCAGGATCTCCTTTCTCGCCAGGCAGTACACCGCAAAGGCAATGCCGATGACTCCATCCACAATGGCCCCGGTGACGTTGCCGATGACGTTCACGGCACTGCCCATGACCGTGGTAACCTTGTCACCCAGGAAGGAAAAGGTCTCCTTCAGGATGTTGGACCAGTCCAGATTTTCCAGATTCAGCGTCTCCTGAATCCAGCCGCTCATTTCCGGGTGTTCCTCCATCAGAACTCTCAGCTTGGCGGCGGTATCCTCCACAAACAACGGAATGCTCTGGGACAAAGAAACCACCGTCAGACGGATCTGGGGGATCAGAAGCTCGAAGACAAACATGACAAGAAGGACCAGACAGAAGAGCGTCAGCACGATGGCAAGGCCCCTGCGAAGTGCCGTCCGCCGGATCCCATCCAGCTGCCGCTCAATGGCCCGCATGGGAACATTGAAAACAAAGGCGATACCGGCCCCCGCCACGAAAGGCGCGAACAGATTCCAGACCGTAGAGAAAACCACGCCTGCCCGGGCCGTATCCAGCAGAAGCCAGGCGAAGGCAATGCAGGCTGCCGCCAGAATAAACAGTTTATGCAGCATTTTTTTGTCGAGATGCAATGGCATAACCCCCTTTTCCTCAGTATATCGAAGGATTTCACAAAAGTCCAGTGAATAAGTTGTTAAAACTGACCAACAAGAAGCCTGCGCAGGTCACGGCAAAGGGCCTCCACATGTGCCTCCCTGGTGGCCCAGCTTGTGCAGAAGCGGACCGCCCGATGGGTTTCGTCCACCCGCTGCTGCTCGCAGAAGACATACTGTTCGGAAAGCGTATCCAGAACGGAATCCGGCAGGATGGGGAACAGCTGGTTGGTAACCCCGGGGACCAGGAAGGGCACCCCCAGCTCCGCCATGGTATCGCGCAGCCTGTCTGCCAGGGCATCGGCCCGGGCGGCGATCTCAAAGTAAAGGCCGTCGCTCATCAGGGCGTCAAACTGGACTCCCAACAGCCGTCCCTTGGCCAGCATCCCGCCGTGCTGCTTGATCAGATACCGGAAATCCTCCGCCAGAACCGGATTGGGGATCACCACCGCTTCTCCAAACAGGGCGCCGACCTTGGTGCCGCCGATGTAGAATACGTCGCACAGCCGTGCCAGGTCCGGCATGGTCACATCGTTGCCCTTGGCCGCCAGACCGTAGCCCAGCCGGGCGCCGTCCAGGAACAGGTACAGCCCCAGACCATGGCAGACCTTTGACAGTTCCTCCAGCTCCGCCAGCGTGTAAAGGGTTCCCAACTCCGTGGGATTGGAAATGTACACCAGCTTCGGCTGAACGGTGTGTTCAAAGCTGGCATCGGCCCGGTGAGCCTCCACCACGGCGGCCACCTGGGCGGCGGTGATCTTCCCGTCATCGGAGGGCACCGTCAGCACCTTGTGTCCGGTGGCCTCCACCGCGCCGGTTTCGTGGACGTTGATATGTCCGCTGACCGCGCAGAGGGCACCCTGATGGGGACGCAGAGCGGCGTCGATAACCGTCAGATTCGCCTGGGTGCCGCCCACCAGGAAATGAACGGCGGCCTCGGGAGCGGCACAGAGGGCGCGGATCTTCTCCCCGGCCCGGCGGCAGTAGTCGTCCTCCCCGTACCCCGGAGTCTGGACCAGGTTGGTTTCGTTCAGGGCCTGCAGCACCTTTTCATGGCAGCCCTCGGCATAGTCGTTGTTGAAATAAATCATATTTTTTCTCCTGTATTTCGCAGTTTTCCCCATTTTACTCCCATTCACGGATGGTGTCAAGGGAAGAGTTGGGCGCGTGACGTTAGGAGAAAAACGCCTTGTACTTTGCTGTAAATGATCGTTTATCTTATGAAGGCAGTTCGTTGGTTCCACTGGCGCGGGAGCGCCCAAAGCCTCCCTTGTGCAAAGGGAGGTGCCACCAGTGCGCACACTGGTGGCGGAGGGATTGCCGCAGTAAAATGTTACGTATTCGCTGAAGTTCAGGCGAATTGGGAACATTGCCCTGCACAATCCCTCAGTCGCTTCGCGACAGCTCCCTTTACACAAGGGAGCCTTTGGTGCGGGTCCCACCCAGGCGGAACCAACGTACATTCCTGCGCTAAACGATCATTTACAGCAGCACCAACTCCCCTGGCATAATGCTTCTGCTCCCCGCATAGGCTTTTTCAGCAGCACACAGCATCGGAGGGGAGCCTATGAAACAAAACCTGGAAAAGCGAGCCTGTGACCTGGCTGTGTACATGATCGAAACCGGTGCCACCGTCCGGGCCGCCGCCCGGCACTTCGGCATTTCCAAATCCACGGTACATAAGGACCTGACCCAGCGGCTGGAACCGTACAACCATGGCTTATACCTGCAGGTCCGGGAGATCCTGGACGAAAACAAACGGGAGCGCCACATCCGGGGCGGCATGGCCACACGGCGGAAGTATAAGGGGGAGTAAGGGTTTGCCCTGTGGAGAGCGGACGTTGTTCTCCAAAATCCCTTCCGCTCTCCACACCCAGGCATTCTCAAAGATCGTCCGCATCCTGGACCGGTTCTTCATAGGGATCCCTGCCCCGGCCGGTGTAGCTGCCGTTGGGGTCTGTGATAATGGGTTTTTTGGGTTTTTTCAAGGCTGTCACCTCCTGATCCTACCTTTCCCACGGAGCCGGGAATTATGTTGCATTCGGGCCGGAAAAATGATATACTGTAAAATAATAAGCGTCCGTACAAGGAGACCACTTATGTTTGACATCACCCTGATCGCCATGGGAAAGCTGAAGGAAAAATTCTACCTCTCCGCCGCCGCGGAATATGCCAAGCGGCTGGGCGGCTTCTGCCGGTTTACCCTTCTGGAGCTGCCGGAAAGCCGGCTTCCGGAGGACCCCTCCCCTGCCGAAATCGCCGCGGGGCTGGAAAAGGAAGCGGATCAGATTCTCGCCAGGATCCCAAAAGGCGCCTGGTTCTGCGTATTCACTCCCGAGGGAAAGGAGCTGTCCAGCGAGGCCTTCACGGACAAGCTGCGTTCCGTCAAAGGCTCCGGCAAATCCAGCGCCTGCTTTCTCATCGGCTCCTCCTTCGGCATGGCGCCCAGAGTCAAGGACAAAGCGGATTTCCGCCTCTCCATGGGGCCCATGACCTTCCCCCACCACCTGGCCAGGATCATGGTTCTGGAGCAGCTGTACCGGGCAGAAGCCATTCAGGCCGGCTCCAAATATCATAAGTAATGCACGCACCCAGCGGAGAATGTGTTCATTCTTGGGCTGGGTGTGTTTATTTTCGTGACATACCTTGACAGGTGAGGTATCTCGTGCTATCATATGACGCAAAGGAGGGATGTGCATGTCCATTGCCGGAGATCTGATCCGGGGGCATACCGACGCCATCATTCTGGCGCGGCTGCTGCGGGGAGACAGCTATGGCTACGAAATCAACAAAGTGATCTCGACCCTCTCCTCCGGTCGTTTTGAACTGAAAGAGGCCACTCTGTACACGGCATTCAAGCGTCTGGAAGAACTGGGTTACATTGCATCCTACTGGGGCGACAGCGGCGCGGGAGCCCGGCGGCGGTACTACACCATCACCCCTGCCGGCCGGGAAGCCAGCTGCAGGCTGCTGGAGGAATGGAAGGAAACCAAGGATATTATGGATAAATTGTTGGAAGTGGAGGAATGAATATGAGGCAGCAACTGATCCAATATGTGGAGCTTCTCTTCGCGGGAGCGGAGGACTGCGAAGATATCAAGCAGGAAATCCTGCAGAATACTCTGGACCGCTACGACGATCTGATCGCCGAGGGCAAGGTCCCCGAGGCAGCCTACCGGCTGGCCATTACGGGAATCGGGGACATCAACGAGATTCTGGGAACCAACCGTCCCGTTTCCCAGCCCGCCGCCCCCGCCGGGGCCATCCAAAAAGAGGCGGACACCCCTCTGAAGAAGACCCTCCGGGCCGTGGCCGTGGCGCTGTACATTCTGTGTCCCATCCCGCTGTTCGCCCTCAGTGAACTGGGCATGGAGACCATCGGCCTGTGCGGGACGCTGGTCTTTGTGGCCGTGGCCACCGCGCTGATGGTGCTGGGCTCCAGGAAAGAGCGCCGGGACCCGGAGCCTGAGGTCTCCGAGATAAAAAGTCCCAAATCCGAGCTGCGGGAA
Source organism: bacterium (assembly GCA_004562395.1). Taxonomy (GTDB): domain Bacteria; phylum Bacillota; class Clostridia; order Oscillospirales; family Oscillospiraceae; genus Faecousia. The sequence continues at coordinate 12,361 of SFQY01000045.1, forward strand.
AGCGTATCCGGCCTGATCTGGGCCATCGGCCTGGCGGTGTACTTCATCCTGAGCTTCCTCACCATGGCCTGGCACATCACCTGGGTCCTCTTCCCCATCCTCGGCGCAATCCAGGGACTGGTCCGGATTCTTCTGTCCGATGATTCCAAGCAGCTGAGCAAGGGCATCGGCAGCCTGATCTGGGCCGTGGGCCTTGCCCTGTATTTCATCATCAGCTTTGCCACCAACGCCTGGTATGTCACCTGGGTCATTTTCCTGATCGCGGCGGCGGCCCGGGGCCTGGTAAAAGCCATTCTGGATCTGATGGAGGCGAATTCCAATGAAGCATAACGCAATTCTTCGCATCATTCTGTTCAGCATCACCATCGTGGTGCTTCTGGCCATCCTGGCGGCAGGGCTGACCCTGCGCCGCTGGGAGTGGCGGCTGGACCCTCTGGCCGCCTCCCCCGAGGAATCCATGGCCGCGGTTCCCGCAGAAGAAGGAACCGCCTCCCGCGACAGCGCGGTAACCGTCAGCAGCAGCCAGGTTCGGGAAATGGAAATCAACTGGGCCGCAGGCTCCATCCTGATCCAGCCGGCGGATGTTCAGGAGATTACCATTTCCGAGTCCACAGTCTCCGATGAGGCCAACGCCATGCGGTGGCGGCACAGCGGCAGCAAGCTGGCCATTGACTTCTGTGAGAATACCCGGCTGAAGGGCTTCGGCATCAACGTGAGCCTGCGGAAGGATCTGACCATTCTGGTCCCCCGGGACTTTGCTCTGGACAGCCTGGAGGTCAACGCCGCCTCCGCCAAGCTGAAGGTTCAGCAGCTCACCATCCGGGAGGTGGACATCGACACCGCCAGCGGGGAATGCGAATTTACCGACTGCGCGGTGGATGAATTGGACGTGGACACCGCCTCCGGTGACATCCGTTTCCAGGGTACTCTGAAGGCGCTGGACTGCGAAGCCGCCTCCGCCTGCGTCTATGCCGAGCTGGACAATGTTCCCTCCCGGGTCAGCATGGACTCCATGTCCGGCAGTCTGAATCTGACCCTGCCGGAGGATGCCGGGTTTACCCTGTCCATGGATACCATGAGCGGGAAGTTTACCTCCGACTTTGCCACCACCTCCCAGAACGGAAACCACATCTGCGGCAACGGCGGATGTCTCGTAAAGATGAACGCCATGAGCGGCGACGTAAGCATCCACAAGGCCCACAGCACCGCCCACGATACCCACGAAACAGAGCATCACGATTGACCTGTTCTCCCCCCAAAGCACACAACCGTGCTTTGGGGGGATTTTCGAATATCAGGGAAACAAAATGATCGTTTGGCGGCCCAACGGCCCCCTCTGACGAGGGGGCTGTCAGCGAAGCTGACTGGGGGAGAGAAAACCTGAAAGCTTTCGCATTCCTGGTAAATACGGGAAAAGACGGAACGTTTTCTCTCCCTCAGTCGCTTCGCGACAGCTCCCTCATCAGAGGGAGCCTTGT
>SFQY01000046.1 GCA_004562395.1 bacterium
GACTGGGGGAGAGAAAGCCTGAAAGCTTTCGCATTCCTGGTAAGTACAGGAAAAGACGGAACATATTCTCTCCCTCAGTCGCTTCGCGACAGCTCCCTCATCAGAGGGAGCCTTGTGGGTGCGCAGCAACCATCGGAGCGCTAAACGATCATTCACCAAATTACCGCACCCATGGTCGAGGGGCCCAGAGGATGTAAGTCCAGCGCGGGAGTTCGTAACGCATTAGCCGCGGGCCTTGCCCGCATAAACGATCATTTACATGATAATCGCTATCACTGCTATCACAATCAAGGAGGAAGACCATGTATCTTTATCCTGCCATTGACCTATATGAAGGAAAAGCCGTGCGGCTGTATAAAGGCGATTACGCACAAATGACGGTCTACAGCGAGAATCCCGCCGAGGTGGCGAGAACCTTTGCCGCTGCCGGGGCGGATCATCTGCACCTGGTGGACCTGGAGGGAGCGAAAACCGGGGTGCCCGGGAATCTTTCCGCCATCGAACGGATTCTGAACGCGGCGCCCTTCTTCACGGAGCTGGGAGGCGGCATCCGCAAAATGGAAACGGTGGAGCGGTATCTGGACATCGGCATTGACCGGGTGATCCTGGGCACCGCCGCAGTGACGGATCCGGCCTTCCTGGAAGCAGCCCTTGCCAGGTTTGGCAGCAAAATCGCTGTGGGCGTGGATTTGAAGGATGGCTTTGTGGCCATCAAGGGCTGGACGGAGACCTCCGGTCTGACGGCGGAGGCGTTTTTCGACCGGATGCAGCACCTGGGGGTTTCCACGGTGATCTGCACGGATATCTCCCGGGACGGCTGCTTGAAGGGTACCAACCGGGGACTGTACCGGGAACTGTCCCGGAAATACACCATTGACCTGATCGCCTCCGGCGGGGTATCCACGCTGGAGGATGTGGCGGCGCTGCGGGATATGGACCTCCACGGCGCCATTATCGGCAAGGCCTATTACACAGGGGCGGTGGATCTGAAAACCGCTATCGAGGTGGCACGATGATTACAAAACGAATCATACCCTGCCTGGACGTCCGGGACGGCCGGGTGGTGAAGGGAACCAATTTCCAGGGGCTGCGGGACGTGTCCTCCCCTGTGGAGCTGGGAAAATACTACAGCGACAATGGTGCCGACGAGCTGGTGTTCTACGACATCACTGCCTCCGCCGAGGGGCGCCGCCTCTTTACGGACATCCTGACCCAGGTGGCGTCCACCATCTTCATCCCCCTGACGGTGGGAGGCGGCATCAACACGGTGGAGGATTTTGACCGGGTGCTGAAGTGCGGCGCCGACAAGGTCAGCGTCAATTCCAGTGCCATCCGGGATCCCGGCCTGGTCCATGCGGCGGCCCGGCTCTATGGGGACCAGTGCGTGGTGCTTTCCGCCGATGTCAAGCGGGTGGAGGGCCAGTTCCGGGTCTTTGCCAAGGGCGGTCGGGAGGATACCGGCATGGAGGCCATTTCCTGGATCAAGCGGTGCGTGGCAAACGGCGCGGGGGAGGTGGTCCTCAACTCCATCGACACCGACGGCGTGAAGGGGGGCTTTGACCTCCCTATGTTGGAAGCCGTCAGCGAAGCGGTGGATGTGCCGGTGATCGCCTCCGGCGGCGCCGGCTGTGAGGAAGATTTTGTCAAACTGTTCAAGACCTTGCCCAAGGTGGACGCGGGGCTGGCAGCTTCCATTTTCCATTTTGGACAAGTCAAGATCCCGGAGCTGAAAAAGACGCTGCGGGATAACGATATTTTGGTGAGGTTATAACATGCTGGATATTGAGAAGCTGAAATTTGACGAAAAGGGCCTGATCCCTGCCATTGTGGTGGACGACGAAACGGACAAGGTGCTGACCCTGGCCTACATGAACCGGGAGAGCCTGGCCATCTCCATGGAGAAGAAGCTGACCTGCTTCTGGAGCCGTTCCCGGCAGGAGCTGTGGCTCAAGGGGGAGACCAGCGGAAATTACCAGCACATCGTCTCCATCACCGCCGATTGTGATTATGATGCCCTGGAGGTCCGGGTCATTAAGGACGGCCCTGCCTGCCACCTGGGCACCGACTCCTGCTTTACCAACCCCATTCTGGGAGAGGGGCAGGAAAAATTCCGGCTGGAGGACCTGTACCAGCTGTTGGAAGGCCGGAAGCGGGACCTGCCGGAGGGGTCCTACACCTCCTACCTGTTCCAGAAGGGCATCGACAAGATCCTGAAGAAGGTGGGCGAGGAAAGCACCGAGGTCATCATCGCGGGCAAGGCCGATGACAAGGCGGAGACCGTCTACGAGATCGCGGACCTTGCCTACCATGTGCTGGTGCTGATGGTCCAGATGGGCATCACCGTGGAGGATATCCGCAAAGAGCTTGCCGGCCGCCACGTCATCGACCACAAGGTCAAGCAGGAGAAAATGACAAAGTAACCGCATGTAGATGATCGTTTACGCTCCGAAGGTTGCTGTGAACGTACAAGGCTCCCTCTGATGAGGGAGCTGTCGCGAAGCGACTGAGGGAGAGAAAATGTTCCGTCATTTCCCGTATTTACCAGGAATGCGAAAGCTTTCAGGCTTTCTCTCCCCCAGTCAGCTTCGCTGACAGCCCCCTCGTCAGAGGGGGCCGTTAGGCCGCTAGAGATTTTTTACTTTCCGGTAATATCCCGGGCTACGTGGACGCCGCTGGCGGAGGCGTGGGACAGGGAGTGGGTGATGCCGCTGCCGTCGCCGATGATATACAGGCCGGGGTGGCGGGTCTCCAGGCGGTCGTTGACCTCCACCTCCATGTTGTAGAACTTGACCTCCACGCCGTAGAGCAGGGTGTCGTCGTTGGCGGTGCCGGGGGCCACCTTGTCCAGGGCGTAGATCATTTCGATGATGCCGTCCAGGATCCGTTTGGGCAGCACCAGACTCAGGTCACCGGGGGTGGCGTTGAGGGTGGGGGTGACGAAGGACTCCTCGATCCGGCTGGGGGTGGAGCGGCGGCCCCGGATCAGATCTCCGAAGCGCTGGACGATGACGCCGCCGCCCAGCATATTGCTCAGCCGGGCAATGGACTCGCCGTAGCCGTTGGAATCCTTGAAGGGCTCGGAGAAATGCTTGGCCACCAGCAGGGCGAAGTTGGTGTTCTCGGTCTGCTTGGCGGGGTCCTCATAGCTGTGGCCGTTGACGGTGATGATCCCGTTGGTGTTCTCGTTGACCACCTCGCCTCTGGGGTTCATGCAGAAGGTCCGGACCCGGTCCCCGTATTTCTGGGTGCGGTAGACGATTTTGCTTTCGTACAGCTCGTCGGTCAGGTGGGAGAAAACCTCCGCGGGCAGCTCCACCCGGACGCCGATGTCCACCCGGTTGCTTCTGGTGGGGATGTCCAGCTCCCGGCAGACGGTTTCCATCCACTTGCTGCCGCTGCGGCCCACGGAGATGACGCATTTGCGGCAGGTAAAGCTTCCCTCCCGGCATTGGATCCGGTAGCCCTCTCCCTCCGCGGTCACAGACTCCACGGGGGTGTCGAAGTGAAATTCCACCTTGTCGGACAGATAGGCAAGGAGATTTTCCAGGACCACATAGTTGATGTCCGTGCCCAGGTGCCGGACGGAGGCGTCCAGCAGATGCAGGTCGTGCTGGATGCACAGCTTTTTGAATTTGGTGCCCGCGGTGGAGTAGAGCTTGGTTCCCTCGCCGCCAAAGCGCATGTTGATGTCGTCCACATAACGCATCAGCTCCAGGGCCTGCTTCTTTCCGATATATTCATACAGCGTGCCGCCAAAGTCGTTGGTGATGTTGTACTTGCCGTCGGAGAAGGCTCCCGCGCCGCCGAAGCCGCTCATGATGGAGCAGCTCTTGCAGCCGATGCAGGTCTTGATCTTCTCTCCGTCGATGGGGCAGCGGCGTTTGGACAGGGTGTGGCCGGCTTCAAAGACCGCCACCTTCAGCTGGGGGCTGCGGCCGATCAGCTCGTAGGCGGAGAAGATACCGCCGGGACCGGCGCCGATGATGATAACGTCGTAGTTCATAATTTCCTCCATATACTTTGGGTCAGGAACGAAAGCCCTGACAGAGATTGGTTTGTGGGGGGATGGATGTTCTGATGATTAGGCCGTTTCAGAGGGAAGCGGGGATGCCTCCCGGGCGTGCCTGCGGAAGACAATGAAAAACGCGGCGATCTGGAACAGGAAGGTCAATGTCCAGGAGACGGTGTAGGAGAAGTAAAGACACTGGGGGGTATGGAACCGGGGAACCTGGAAAATGGTGTAGATCCAGCCGATCCGCAGCACGCACACGCCCAGGATGGAGATGACCATGGGAACCACGGAGGCACCCAGTCCACGCAGCGCACCGGTGGAGACATCCATCAGGCCGCAGAGGAAATAGGGCAGACAGATGTAGGCCAGACGGATCAGGCCGTAGGAGATGGCCTCCGGGGAGTCGGCGATGTAGATGGAAAGCAGCTTCGGTCCCAGACAGTAGGCTGCCGCTCCGGCGCACAGGCCCACCACGGTGACACAGCCCAGACAGATCCACAGGATCTGAGACACCCGCTTGTACTGCTTGGCACCGGCGTTCTGCCCGATGAAGTTCACAGCCGTTTGATGGAAGGCGTTGAGACAGACGTAGACAAAGCCCTCGATATTGGCCGAAGCGGCGTTTCCGGACATGAACACGGATCCAAAGGAGTTGACGGAGGACTGGATGAGAACGTTGGAGATGGAGAACAGGGAGCCCTGAATGCCGGCGGGCATACCGATGCGCAGTATCTTTATCAGCTGAGGCTTGTAAAAGCGCATTTTGCGCAGCTCCAGCTTACAGGCGTCGGTGCGCCGGATCAGGGAAATGGTTACGAGAACCGCGGAGATCCCCTGGGAGACGGTGGTGGCCAGGGCAACGCCTGCCACATTCATGTGCAGCACCGTCACGAAAAAGACGTTCAGCGCCACGTTGACCACACCGGCGAAGCACAGAAAAATCAGGGGACTTTTGGTATCGCCTGCCGCCCGCAGAATGGCCGCGCAGAAATTGTACACCATGTTGAAGGTGATGCCGGCGAAATAGATTTTCATATAGACCGCCGACAGGGGCAGGACATTTTCCGGCGTGCCCATGAGCCGCAGAAAGGGCTCAGAGAGGCTGATGCCCATTACGGTGAGAATGACGCCGCTGACCAGGGCCGTGGGGAGGGCAGTGTGGACGGTGCGGTGAACCACACTGTTCTCCCGGCTGCCCAGACCGTGGGCCACGGTGACGCCCGCGCCTACGGACAGCCCGATGAAGAAGTTGATCATCAGGTTGGTGATGGCGCCGGTGGCGCCCACCGCCGCCACGGAGACGCTTCCGCAGAACCGGCCTACCACGATCAGATCCGCCGCGTTGAACAGCAGCTGCAAAAGACTGGTCAGGATGATGGGAATGGTGTACAGGACGATGCTCGGGAAAAGCCGCCCCTGGAGCATGATCCTATTGGATGATTTCAAAGCGATAACCCCCTTCCGGAAGCACCGGAATGATTCCTTCGGTTTTTCCTATATAAAATGCTGATCGGGCTGACTTGGCAGAATGGGAAATGATCGTTTATCTTCGTAGGGCGGGGTCATGACCCCGCCGAGCAGGTGCGATACGCAATCTGCCGCGTCAAACGCAAATATGTATAATCATAGGTGCGTCGGCGGGGGCAAGCCCCCGCCCTACAGTGGGTGCAAATATAGCCAATCATTTCATTTCTCTTTGGCTTTCCCCGGCAGGCGCTGGCCGGGACCGGCCCGTAAAAACGCCGCCCCTGCCGGGACGGCGTGTCGCGTTATTCCTGCGAGTCCCCGTCCTCCAGCTTTCTGTACAGCTCGTCGGCCAGTCTCTGGTTTTCTGCCGCCTTGTCGGCGCCCTCGGTGCTGTCCTTGCTGAAAATGATCCGCAGGGTCAGGATGATCAGCTTGATATCCAGCAGAAGGGAATAGTTTTCAATATACATCAGGTCCAGCCGGAGCTTATCATAGGCGCTGGTGTTGTATTTGCCGTAGATCTGGGCGTATCCCGTCAGGCCGCCCCGGACCTTCAGCCGGTAGGCAAACTCCGGGATCTGCTTGCAGTATTCGTCCGCGATGACCTTTCGTTCAGGCCGGGGCCCGACGATGCTCATGTCCCCCCTGAGAATGTTCAGAAGCTGGGGCAGCTCATCCAGACGGGTGGCGCGGATCACCTTGCCCACCCGGGTGATCCGGGGATCATCCTCCGTAGCCAGCACGGCGCCGGCGTATTTTTCCGCGTCCACGATCATGCTGCGGAATTTCAGAATTTCAAATTCCCGGCCGTTCCGGGTCAGGCGCTTCTGCTTGTAGAAGACGGGGCCTCCGTCCTCCAGCTTGATGGCCGCCGCCACGATCAGCATCACAGGCGCCGCCACCACCATGGCGATGGCGCACAGGATCAGATCCATGGCCCGCTTGGCCACCCGCTGGGCGGGGGTCAGGCCGGTGCCCTTCACCAGCAGCAAAGGGGTGTCAAACAGGGTGATGTTCTTCGCCCCCCGGAGCATGATATCCGTCAGCTTGGGGGCCACGTAGGTCCGGACCCGGTAGCGGTAGCAGTATTTGAGAATATCGTTTCTCAGTCCCGCCGAGACATCGTTGAGGATCACCGCGTCATAGTTGGGGATCTCCCGGCAGATGGCCTCAAAGCCCTCCTCCGCGCACAGGAGCTTGCTGATGTGGTATTTGTCCCGGCGGGAATCCATTTTGATTTTCAGCTCTACGCCCCGCTTGTTGCCGTAGATCAGCAGCATGTTGTGGGGCGCGTACAGCTTGTGATACAGTCCGGTGTACAGGTAGATCAGCACAACCGCCGCCACGATCTCCGCGGCGTACAGCGCAAGCACCGGAGCGGGGGAGAGCATCTGGTTGGCGATCAGGCAGAGCTGGAAGTAGGTGATGAAGTTCACCAGCAGCAGGGAAATGATCTGGCCGATGATCAGGTCCACCCGGCGAAGCTGGCCGAACATGGTGCAGTCCGAATTCTGGAAGAAGATATACATGAGGACCGCGTACACGCCCATCAGCACATATTTGCCCTTATAGGCGAAATAGGACAGGGAATAGCCCTTCATCCAGGCAAAGTAGTACATCAAGGTCAGGATCAGAACCTCCAGCAGCGTTTCCGCCACCCGGACGAAGCCCTTGGTATCTTCATATGCACCCCGGCTCAGTTTCTTCATTTTCTGTCTGCACATCCTTTGCTTTCCTGTTTTGGTCTGCCTCCCGTCCATATTACCACAGGATCCCTGTTATTTCAAGCATGGAAAATACCGGCCGGGAAGGGGGCGGAGCCTCAGGACTTTGGGGAGGTGGCCGGCTCCCGGGAGCCGCGGCGTTTTCCGGAGGCGGAGAATTTGTGAATCAGACCTGCCAGCAGCATGGACAGCAGGAGGCAGTAGAGGAACACCATGGCATTGCCCACCAGGGAGTTGTCCGGATCGGGGTGGTAAACGGTGTACTGGACCAGAAATACCTGATGGATCAGGAAGCACTCGAAGGAGATATCGCCCAGCCGCACCAGGGGCCTCAGACGGAACAGCCGGGAGAACCAGCCTGCTCCCAGGGTGAACACGGTCAGCAGGATCAGGTCGGGCACCAGCCAGGCGTAGACCCGGCTTCTCCAGGAGCCTCCCCCGTGGGAAAGCTTAAAGAACCAATAGCACATGGCTCCGGCTTCCAGCAGGGTGAACAGGATCCGGATGGCTCTGCCCTTCGGCAGACGGGGCTTCCAGCGGCGGAGCAGAATGCCCAGGATCATTCCGCCGATATATTCTCCCATTCGGGCCGGCGGGAAGATATATTGCCAGAAATCCATATCCAGCCCTTTTGTCAGGTAGCAGTACGAGGCGGTGCAGAACAGCACGGCGGCCAGGCTTCCCAGCAGCAGAACCGGACCCCGGGGATGCCGGGTGAGCCAGTTCAGAAGAGCCAGCACGGGAAGAGTGATGACCCACAGGAACAGCAGGCTGGACAGAAACCAGGCGACGCCGTTGTAGCTGAAATAGCCCTCCGGGAACCAGGACTGGATCAGCAGCAGGTTCCGGATGAGCTGGCGGGGAAACCGGTCAGGATCCGCCAACGCCGTCAGGTGGGACTGGCCGGCATACAGGAAGGTATACATAATAGTGAAAAAATACAGCGGATAAACCTTTTTCAGCTTCTTCCACAGGTAATTTCCAAAGTCCCGGATGCCCAGGTGAACGTCCTTTCCCCAGGCGGAATAGCTTGTCACAAGGCCGCTGAGCATGAAGAAAAAGCTGACCGCCGCGGCGGAGCAATTGGAGGCGGGGTACCGGAAAAAGATCCAGCTCTCCGCGTGACCGATATATACGTTTAAGAAAGCCAGAAAGCGGAGAAACTGCAGCTGCTCCTCCCGCCCGGTTTCTTTGACGAGGGTTTCCTTTGTTTCCATGGACGCGTGTCCTCTCTTTCCTGCGGTTTGCGTGATCATTCCGGGAATGTACCGGCCCGATCCAGCCCATCCGGATGCTCACGGCTTGCCTTTCCCGGTGCCCGCAAATGCGGGCAGTTCCGCCTCCGGCAGATATGCATTGTCTTCTACATTATACTGAATTTCCCGGATAGCGTCAATATCCAATGTGCATATCGGTTTTACTCAGCTACCCGATAAATAGGTGTTTGACGGGGGGCGTAGGGCGGGGTCATGACCCCGCCGACCAGGTTCCGGTTTTTGACCGGGGATCATTCAACGGAATCGCCAGGAAAAAGTTACGTTTCGGGGGGGGACAGCCAGCGCCCTACGGTTTGAACGAACCTTTTTCCGTTCAACAAACCGATCGGAAACTTGCAGCGGGTCGGCGGGGTCATGACCCCGCCCTACGGTACACCCCTTCAAATTCCAATTTATCAGCTTGCTGAGCTAAGCTGACAAGCACAATATCCAATATGAGCGTTCCCCATTCGAAGGGCGCGGCCCGCAAAAGCCTTTTCCGGCGGGAATTCCGACTTTTCGCAAAACAAGAAACACATTCTGCGAAAGCAGTAAGAGCCAACAGAAAGCCACGTTCGCCACGGGACGGCAGACCCCATGAGCGAGGCTTTCTTACAGATGGCAGGTGTTTTCAGCCAGTTGGAATTGTCGATGATACGGGAGCGTGTGCGGTCTGGTATGGCGAACGCCAAGGCTAAGGGCAAGCAGATAGGCCGTCCGCAGACAACCAAGGACAGCATCCCCGCAATCTTCCTCCGGCATTATCCCGCATATAAAAGTGGGCAACTCAACATCACAGAACTGTCAAGGGTGTGCGATTTGAGCAGAACGACCATTTACAAATACATTTCTCTTTTGGAAGCATAATGAAACAGGGAGCCGTGATTGGCTCCCTGTTATATTACACTTTTGCTTCGTGGCTGATACCGAGGCACACATCGTTTTCATCGAACAGCAACGCAATGTGATAGCCAGTAGCCATCCACTGACACAGTTTTCCACCGTCGCCAGTAGGAGATACGGAAGATGGGGCACCGCAAGCAGACACAATTTCACTATACGTCTTTCCTTTGATAACTCCGCTCGTGTCCGTTGTTAAAACACTGAATTTAGACTGTAATAGAGTGCCGGGTGCCTTTACAACAGCCTGGGTAATCATATACCAAATTAAGCCACCGATTGCGGGCACTACCCAAATCCATAAGAAATCCATGCTTATTCCTCCTTACTTTCCCTTTGCCTGTTCTATTTGTCTTTGAACTTCTTCCAATTCTCTTTCCAAATCATCAAGTTTTTGTTGTTCTCTCTCGTAAGCCTGGTTTGCCTCCTCAATTGCTCTGTTGGCCTTTTCTTGTTCGTTCTCGCAGGCACACAGAGGCAGGCACAGTGTTAGTGCCAAGAGTAGAGAGAGCATCTGTTTCATTATTTGTCCCTTCTTTCCATTGTTATTTTCGCTCTTATAATCAAGGAATATTAAGCGTATAATGAATTATAACATTTATTCTTAGACTTTTCAACAATTAACGACAAATTTTTTACGACTATTTCGCAATAATATGGGGTTATCATAATGCGTAAGAGGTGATAACCGTGTATGAAGATTTTGTCAGGGAGCGAATTACGCAATTACGGTTGAAAAAAGGCGTTTCGGAATATCAAATGAGTTATGATTTAGGACACAGCCGGGGTTATGTCTATAATATTTCTTCGGGAAAAGCATTACCCCCGCTCAAAGAGTTCTTTGCTATATGCGATTATTTCCAAATCACACCACAACAATTTTTCGATGACAGCACACAAAACCCAGAACTCATCCAAAAGGCGATTGAGGGAATGAAACAGTTAAATGAAAGTGATATGCTTATGTTGTTAGGTTTTATCAATCGTATGTTAGGTTAAGGGCGGGCAAATCCGCCCTTTTCTCTTTCCTTTTGGTATGCTATACTAACAGAAACCCACCACGGAGGGGACGCTATGCCGAACTATGGAAAATATTATATTGCTGTTCGTCTGCTGTTATTGAAGCAATACCTTGAAGCCAACGCAGGAAAGAACAGAATTGTGTCTCGTAAGGAACTGGAAGGCTTTCTGGAAGAACAGGGCATGGGCATTGAGAAAAAGACCATCTATGCGACTTGCTTTACAGTCCAAGATATATTCCTCAAAACCGTCCACGAAAGTTTTCTCTCTTGGGAAGCACATCTTCATTTTCTTCATCTAAAACACCCTCCAAAACGCAAAAATAGGAAGCACATCATTACTCTTTTGGAGAGTAGGATGTGCTTCCTTGCTTTATTTTTGCGAAAAGTGGGGTTTGAACTTTTTACGGTTCAAATAAGGGGTTTTACCCTCTTACTTCAGGCTCTCCTCAACAGCAACAGCCACAGACACGGTCATACCGACCATGGGGTTGTTGCCTGCGCCCAGGAAGCCCATCATTTCCACGTGGGCGGGGACGGAGGAGGAGCCGGCGAACTGGGCATCGCTGTGCATACGGCCCATGGTATCGGTCATGCCGTAGGAGGCGGGACCGGCGGCCATGTTGTCCGGATGCAGGGTACGGCCCGTGCCGCCGCCGGAAGCCACGGAGAAGTACTTCTTGCCCTGCTCGATGCACTCTTTCTTATAGGTGCCGGCCACGGGATGCTGGAAGCGGGTGGGGTTGGTGGAGTTGCCGGTGATGGAAACATCCACGCCTTCCTTGTGCATGATGGCAACGCCCTCACGGACATCGTCGGCACCGTAGCAGCGGACGGCGGCCCGCTCGCCCTCGGAGTACTTGTACTCCTTGACGATGGTCAGCTCGCCGGTGTAGTAGTCGAACTTGGTCTGCACATAGGTGAAGCCGTTGATCCGGGAGATGATCTGAGCGGCGTCCTTGCCCAGGCCGTTCAGGATAACCCGCAGGGGCTCCTTACGGGCCTTGTTGGCGCTGCGGGCGATACCGATGGCACCCTCGGCGGCGGCGAAGGACTCGTGGCCGGCCAGGAAGGCGAAGCACTTGGTCTCATCCCGCAGCAGCATGGCGCCCAGGTTGCCATGGCCCAGACCGACCTTGCGGTCCTCAGCCACGGAGCCGGGGATGCAGAAAGCCTGCAGGCCGATACCGATGGCCTCGGCGGCCTCAGCGGCGGTCTTCACGCCCTTCTTCAGAGCGATGGCGGCGCCCATGCAGTAGGCCCAGGCCACGTCCTCAAAGCAGATGGGCTGAATGCCCTTGACGATCTCATAGGGGTCGAAGCCCTTGGCCTGGCAGATCTCCCGGCACTCTTCCACGGAGTTCAGGCCGTACTGGGCCAGGACGCCGTTGATCTTGTCGATCTTTCTTTCGTAACCTTCAAACAAAGCCATTGCAGCGTCCTCCTCTTATTCCTTACGGGGGTCGATGTACTTAACAGCGCCCGCGAAACGGCCGTAGGAGCCCTTGGCCTTCTCCAGAGCGGTGTTGGCGTCGTCGCCCTTCTTGATGAAGTCCATCATCTTACCCAGGTTGATGAACTCGTAACCGATGATCAGGTTGTCCTCGTCCAGAGCCACGCGGGTGACATAGCCCTCGGCCATCTCCAGGTAACGGGGGCCCTTGGCCTTGGTGGCGAACATGGTGCCCACCTGGCTGCGCAGACCCTTGCCCAGGTCTTCCAGAGAAGCGCCCACTGCCAGGCCGTCCTCGGAGAACGCGGACTGGCTGCGGCCATAGACGATCTGCAGGAACAGCTCCCGCATGGCGGTGTTGATGGCGTCGCAGACCAGGTCGGTGTTCAGCGCCTCCAGAATGGTCTTGCCGATGAGAATCTCGGCGGCCATGGCGGCGGAGTGAGTCATACCGGAGCAGCCCAGAGTCTCCACCAGAGCTTCCTCAATGATGCCTTCCTTGATGTTCAGGGTCAGCTTGCAGGCACCCTGCTGGGGAGCGCACCAGCCCACACCGTGGGTGAAACCGCTGATGTCCTTGATTTCCTTGGCCTGAACCCACTTGCCCTCTTCGGGAATGGGAGCGGGGCCGTGATAGGCGCCCTTG
>SFQY01000047.1 GCA_004562395.1 bacterium
TGGTAAATACGGGAAAAGACGGAACGTTTTCTCTCCCTCAGTCGCTTCGCGACAGCTCCCTCATCAGAGGGAGCCTTGTACGTTCACAGCAACCAACGACGCATAAACGATCCTTTCTTATCTGCTTTCCCCACATTGGAATCCTCAGATTCATGATATTGTCCGGGGAACCGGGTTGTGGGGATGGCGCCGTTCCCGGGAGAGCCAAATTTCCATTTCCCTTGCGCAGCCGGGGAAACCGCGTTATAATGTGGGAAAAAGGAAGGTGAAGGTATGGCATACCGGATTGCAATCTGCGACGACAGCCAAGCGGATACCGAATTTGTCCGGCAGCTGGTAAACGTCTGGGCGGCGCAGCGGCAGGCAGAGGTCCAGACCGCGTGTTTTTCCTCCGGGGAGCAGTTTTTGTTCCGCTACGCCCAGGACAAGGACTGGGATATTCTGCTGCTGGACATTGAAATGGGAACCATGGACGGTGTGACCATGGCGAAGCGGGTGCGCCGGGACAACGAGGCGGTGCAGATCGTCTTCATCACCGGCTACTCCGACTACATCGCGGAGGGCTACGAGGTGGCGGCGCTGCACTACCTGATGAAGCCTGTGAGCCGGGACAAGCTATTCATCGTCCTGGACCGGGCAATCGAAAAGCGGAAGCAGCAGGAGCGGTGCCTGAATCTGGAGGCCTACGGGGAGCTGGTGCGGATCCCCTTCTATGAGATCCGCTACCTGGACGTACGCCAGAATTACGTCACCGTCCACGGCAAGGGGGACTACACCGTCAAGCGCTCCCTGGGAGAGTTTGAAAAGGAGCTGGACCAGCGGTTCTGCCGGGTGGGCCGGGGAATGATCGTGAATCTGACATTCATCCAACGGGTCACAAAAACCGAGGTCCACCTGTCCGACGGCACGGTGCTGCCCCTGCCCCGAGGGGCCTACGAGCCGCTGAACCAGGCGATCATCCAGCACACATAAACAGAACAGGAGAAGCAGACATGTCTTTTCTTTCCAAACAGATCGACAAGCGCCTTGCCGCCTACCAGCGGGAGCTGATCGAGACCCACTATCAGGAAGTGGAAAATATGTACCGGCAGGTCCGGGGCTGGCGGCATGACTACCGCAACCACATCCAGATGATGAAGGTGCTGGCTGCCAATGGGGACCTGGAGGGTCTCAAGGTCTATCTGGACCAGCTGGACACGGATCTGAACACCGTGGACACCGTGGTGAAGACCGGCAACGCCATGGCCGATGCCATTCTGAACAGCAAGATCTCCCTGGCCAAGTCCCGGGGCATTCCCGTCCAGGTAGACGCCCATATCCCCGTGAAGCTGAAAATGTCGGAGCTGGACCTGTGCTGCATTCTGGGGAACCTCTTTGACAACGCCATCGACGCCAGCCTGGCCCTGCCGGAGGACCAGCGGCTGATCCGGGTATACATGGACATGAAGGGCTCCCAGCTGTACATTTCCTTTACCAATTTCACCGCCTCCAAAAAGCTCCCCAAGGTGGGCAAGCGGTTCCGGACCACCAAAGGCGAAGGCCACGGCTTCGGCCTGGTGCGCATCGACAGCATCATTGAGCGTCTGGACGGCTACCTGAGCCGCAACAGCGAGGACGGCGCTTTCACTACGGAAATTCTCATTCCGCAAGTTTAACCAGGGATCGATTATGGCAGCGCCAACCGTAGGGCGGGGTCATGACCCCGCCGAAGCACCAAGTTTGCATATATGCCTGGTTAGATATAAAACCGAACATTTCGCATCCAAATTTACGCAGGTAGTCCATTAAGCTGGTCGGCGAGGTCATGACCCCGCCCTACGATTGGTGCAAACGGAAACTATCAGTTTACCGTTCGTCCCCCAATTTTGACGTTTCGTCCCCGGAATGTGCCGGGGGCGGATTTTTGTGATAGAGTATGGTCACGAGGTGATGAATATGAACGAAGGGAAAAAGCCGAAATACAGCATCGGCCAGAATATGGCATGGATGGTCCGCATCGCCTGGGAAACCAGGAAGCGGACGATCTTCTTCTGCCTGCTGACCGCTGCGCTGGAAATTGGGTACAATCTGGCCCAGCTGTACATCGCGCCTCAGATCCTGACAAAGGTAGAGCAGCAGGCGCCTTTGAGGGAGCTGATTGCCACCATCGGCTTCTTTACCGCTGCGCTGTTTCTGACCACGGGCTTGAAGGATTATGTCAACCAAAACGTCCTGTTTCCCCGGATCGAGGTGCGCACCGTGATCATCGGAAAGATCAGCCGAAAGTGCAATACGACCTCCTTCCCCAACACTCTGGCAGCGGACTTCATCAAGCTCCGGGAAAAGGCCTACAACGCAACGGGCGGCAACCGGGAAGCCGCGGAGCATATCTGGGCCACCCTGACCAGCCTGCTGCAGAACGTGGGCGGGTTTCTGGTGTATCTGATGATCCTGTCCCATCTGGACTGGCCCCTGCTGGTGGCGGTCATCGCCACCTGCCTGGTGGGCTTTCTGGTGTCCCGGTATACCAACAACTGGGTATTTGCCCACCGGGAAGCGGAGGACAAGTATTACGCCCAAAAGCGCTACATCCGGGACAAGGCAGAGTCCGTGACCATCGCCAAGGACATCCGGATCTTCGGCCTGCAGGACTGGCTGGACGAGCTGATCGACAGCGTGCATAGCGTGTACCTGGATTTCCGGTTTCAGGTGGAGCGGATGCGGCTGCTGGCGGACGTTACGGAGGCCCTGCTGACCATGGCGAGAAACGGCATCGCCTATGTGTACCTGATCCACATGGCCCTGGAGGAGGGGCTGGGGGTCCCGGAATTTCTGCTGTACTTCACGGCGGTCTCCACCTTCACCAACTGGGTCACGGGGATCCTGCAGCAGGTTTCCAAGCTCCACAAGGAAAGTCTGGACATCTGCTGCGTCCGGGAATTTCTGGAATATCCCGAGCCCTTCCGGTTTGAAGAGGGCAAGGCCGTTCCCAGGGCAGAGGGTTATGAACTGAAGCTGGAAAACGTGTCCTTCCGCTACCCCGGGGCGGAGGAGGATACCATCCATCAACTGGACCTGACGGTGCGGCCCGGGGAGAAGCTGGCCATCGTGGGCCTGAACGGCGCGGGCAAGACCACCCTGGTCAAGCTGCTGTGCGGCCTGTTCGATCCCACCGAGGGCCGGGTCCTGCTGAACGGGCAGGATGTCCGGGAGTTCAACCGACGGGAATATTACGGCCTGTTCAGCGCGGTATTCCAGGAATTCTCCATTCTGGATGTGACCGTGGCGGAAAACATCGCCCAGACCAACAAGAACATCGACTGGGCCAAAATTGACGACTGTGTGGAACAGGCCGGCCTGACGAAAGCCATCGGGGAGCTGCCCAAGGGTCTGAACACCCACGTGGGCCGGGAGGTGTACCTGGACGGCGTGCTGTTCTCCGGCGGTCAGACCCAGCGGCTGATGCTGGCCAGGGCCCTGTACAAGGACGGCCCCATTCTGGTGCTGGACGAGCCCACCGCCGCCCTGGACCCCATTGCCGAAAACGACATCTATCAAAAGTACAACGATATGACCAGGGGAAAAACCGCCCTGTTCATTTCCCACCGTCTGGCCTCCACCCGGTTCTGTGACCGGATCCTCTTCGTGGCGGAGGGGCACATCACCGAGGAAGGGACCCACGAAAGTCTGCTGGCCCGGAACGGCGCATACGCGAAGCTGTTCGAGGTCCAGAGCCGCTATTACCAGGAAGGGAGGGAATTCTGATGGAAGACGAAAAGGTAAGCCTGCGCCGCGCTTTGCGGCTGCATTTGCGGGCGGCGAAGGAGCTTCACAGGATCGGACCAAAGCTGTTTCCGTCCACCATACTTTCCGCCATCGTTTCCGGACTGCTGCCCTATGTGACGGTTTTCTTCTCCGCCCGGATCCTGCAGGAGCTGGCGGTCCTGCGCCGGCCCGGGGTGCTGTGGAAATGGGTGGCTGCCGGGGTGCTGTGCACGGGTCTGGGCGCAATCGCCAAGGCCTTCCTGTATCAGCGGAGCGAAACCCTGCTTGACGACCTGTATGGGCGGAAGGAGCTGCTGTTCATCCGGAAGATGTTCTCCCTGGACTATGCGGATATGGACAAGCAGGAAACCCACGACCTCCGGGAGCAGATCCGGGAAAACGAAAACTGGTCCAGCTGGGGCCTGATGCGGGCGCCGGAAGCCTGCGAATGGGGGCTGAAGGGCATTGTGGGCATTTTCAGCGGCATTGCCCTGACGGTAAGCCTGTTCACCTCTCCCGTTCCGGAAACGGCTGGGAAGCTGACGATATTGAATCACCCTGTTTTTATCGCGGTGCTGGCTGGGCTGATCCTGTTCATTACATGGCTGGCCGGCAAATGTAATCTCAAGTCCATCGCCTATTGGAGCAGCGCGGCGGAAGAAGCCACTCTGGGAAACCGGGTGTTCGGCTTCTTCGGCTTTATCGGAACGAAAAAAGGCCGGGGCCCGGATATCCGGATGTATAACCAGCAGAATCTGATCTCCGCCTATTGGGATCAAGACAGCTCGTACAGCGTGGACAGCAAAATGGGCAGGCTGGCCCGCGGGCCTTTGGGAATTTATTCCGGGCTTGGCGTCAGCGTCACGACTGTGCTCACAGGCTTTATGTATGTGTTCACCTGCTTGAAAGCCTGGGGCGGCGCCTTTGATGTGGGCAGCGTCACCCAGTATGTGGGTGCGGCCACGGCTTTGTGCGGCAGCATCTTTGAGCTGACGGCCCTGACCGGCATTCTGAAAACCAACACCCCCTATCTGGAGAAGACCTTCCAATTCCTGGACATTCCCAATGCCATGTACCAGGGCAGCCTGACCACGGAGAAGCGCTCCGACCGGCAGTATGAGGTGGAATTCAAAAACGTTTCTTTCAAATACCCCGGTACAGAAAAATGGGCGCTGAAAAACGTGTCCATGAAATTTCAGGTGGGCAAGCGGCTGGCCATCGTGGGGGAAAACGGCTCCGGCAAGACCACCTTTATTAAGCTCCTGTGCCGGCTCTACGATCCCCAGGAGGGGCAGATCCTGCTAAACGGCATCGACATCCGCAAGTACAACTACCGGGACTATATGGGCATCTTCTCCGTGGTGTTCCAGGACTTTCAGCTTCTGTCCCAGCCCCTGGGGGCCAACGTGGCGGGCAGCAATACCTATGACCGGGAGCGGGTGACCAAGGCCCTGGTGGACGCGGGCTTCGGGGACCGGCTGGCCACTCTGCCGGAGGGGCTGGACACCCAGCTGTACAAGGACTTCACCGAGAACGGGGTGGAGATCTCCGGCGGCGAGGCACAGAAGATCGCCATCGCCCGGGCGCTTTACAAGGACGCCCCCTTCATCATCCTGGACGAGCCCACTGCCGCCCTGGACCCCATGGCAGAGGCGGAGATCTACTCGAAGTTCAACGACATCTCCGGAGACAAGACCGCCATCTACATCAGCCACCGCCTGTCCTCCTGCAAATTCTGCGACGAGATCGCGGTGTTCCACAACGGCCGGATCATCCAACAGGGCACCCATGAAGCGCTGCTGGCCGACGAAGGGGGCAAATATTCCGAACTTTGGCACGCCCAGGCCCAGTACTATACCCACGACCACACCACTCCCCGGGATACCCCCTGACCAGGTTTCCGGATCACGGGATAAAACCCGGACTATATCCTGCGGCTTGGCATCCAGGCACCCCAGACCTTCCTCCGGGGGGCAATGTCATCAACTTCAGGATTCCCGCCAAACGAAAAACCAAAATGATCGTTCCGCACAATAACAGACGCCCTCCGCGTAGTAGCGCGTTAATGCCAAAGCTTTATGTTTTCGTAGGGCGGGGTCATGACCCCGCCGACCAGGTGGCGATGATTGAGTGGCTGTTTGAATGGTACAGGGTACCCTCCGACTGTAAGAGCTGATTCGCCCTCCTGCGCAGTTCCATCCCCAAAACAGGATTGCTACCGGCGAATTCATACAAGCAGCGGATGGCATTGCCACGGAGACGGTTTTTCGGGTGCAGGCGCAAACGATCCTTGGCCGGATTCCTTCTCATTCTGAGGGCACCTCTCTTTTTCCGAAAAAATAAAAACGCCGCCGAAAAATCGGCGGCGTGTTTATATGCCTGGGAAATCAGATTGCGCGCTCGACCTTATTGGAGCGGAGGCATCTGGTACAAGCGTACACATGGCAGGGAGTTCCGTTAACGACAGCCTTAACGCGCTTGACGTTGGGCTTCCATGCACGATTGGAACGTCTGTGGGAGTGAGAGACCTTGATACCGAAAGTTACGCCCTTACCACAAAAATCACACTTAGCCATTTCATTGCACCTCCCATCCGGATGTTTCCTCAACAAACTACGCCTACCAAAGGCGCTTGATTATGATATCAAACTTTTCCCAAAAAAGCAAGCATTTTTTTCAAATTTTTTTGAATTCAGAAAATCTATTGATATTCCGGCCTCCAATGGATATAATAGGAGGAAATATGCCGGACAGAGGCTTCTCATATCCGGAATCTCAAAGTTGGGGTGACGCAATGATCGATACATACTCTGTATCTCTTCAGCAGCTTGTGAAGGAATTTCATCTGGAGGTAGCCTACGCCTCCACGGATTTCGCCTCCATCCGCATCACGGTGGAGGATGTGGCCCGGCCCGGCCTGCAGCTGGCGGGGTATTTTGACCACTATGAGCCCATGCGTCTGCAGGTCATGGGCAATGTGGAAATGAGCTATGTCTCCAAATTTACCCCCGCCGACCGTTCGGCCATCTTTGACCGGCTGTTTGCCTATAAATTCCCCGCCCTGCTGATCGCCCGGGACCTGCCGCCCCATGTGGAAATGCTGGAAATGGCGAAAAAGCACAACATCACCATTCTGCGAACCAAGGAGGCCACCAGCTCCATCGTCTCCTCAATCATCACCTACCTCAAGGACGCTCTGGCTCCCCGGATCACCCGCCACGGGGTGTTCGTGGAGGTCTACGGCGAGGGCATCCTGCTCATCGGCGACAGCGGCATCGGCAAAAGCGAGGCAGCCGTGGAGCTGCTGAAGCGGGGCCACCGGCTCATTGCCGACGACGCCGTGGAGATCCGCCGGGTTTCCACCAGCTCCCTGGTGGGCACCGCGCCGGAGCTGATCCGCAACTACATTGAGCTGCGGGGCATCGGCATCATCAACGTGGCCAAGCTCTACGGCATGGGCGCCGTGAAGCTGGAAAACGACATCAACCTGGTGGTGAACATCGTCCCCTGGAACACCCAGGAGGCCTACGACCGGCTGGGTCTGGAGGACCAGTTCACGGATATCCTGGGGGTCAAGATTCCCATGTACACCATCCCCATCACCCCGGGCCGAAACCTGGCCGTGATCCTGGAGGTGGCGGCCATGAACAACCGTCAGAAAAAGATGGGCTACAACGCCGCCCTGGAATTCACCGAGCAGATCAACCGGCACTTCGACGAAAACCTGAAAAGATAGTATCGAAACGTTGGCAAGGGCCGATGTGGGCATCGGCCCCTACGAGGGTGCCTTATGCCGGTGGCATTGCCCTTCAAAATCCCTGTTCGACTCTACACGGATACAAGCGGTGAAATTATGAAAGAATTTACCATTGGCCCCAATGACGCGGGGCAGCGCTTAGACCGGTTCCTGGCCAAGGCCGTTCCTCTGCTGCCTGCCTCTCTGGCCCAGAAATACATCCGCATCAAGCGGATCAAATGCAACGGCAAGCGAGTGGAACGGGACACCCGGCTCCAGGCGGGAGATGTGCTGCAGCTGTACATCAACGACGAGTTCTTTGACAAGCCCCGGGAGGACAACGCCTATCTGACGGTGGCCGTTCCAAAGCTGAACATTGTCTATGAGGACGAGAACATCCTTCTGGTGGACAAGCGGCCGGGTCTGGCGGTCCATCCTCACGACGGGGCGGAGTACGGCCGGACCCTCATTGACCACATCCAGTCCTACCTGTACCAGAAACGGGAGTGGCGGCCCCGGGAGGAAAACGCCTTCACCCCCGCCCTGTGCAACCGCATCGACCGGAACACCGGCGGCATCGTCATCGCGGCCAAGACCGCCGAGGCTCTGCGGGTGATGAACCAGAAGATCAAGGACCGGGAGCTGGACAAGCGGTATCTGGCCATTGTGGAGGGAACCCCCAGACCCCGGGAGGGTAGCCTGAAGGGGTACCTGTTCAAGGACGCGAAAAACAACCGGGTCTACGTCACCGACACCCCCCAGCCCGGTTCCAAGACCTGTCAGACCAACTACAAAACCCTGGCCAGCGCCAACGGCCTGAGCCTGGTAGAGTGCGAGCTGATCACAGGCCGGACCCACCAGATCCGGGCCCAGTTCGCCCACGCGGGGCATCCCCTTCTGGGCGACGGAAAATACGGCAAGCTGGACAAGCGCTTCGACCGGAGCTACCAGGCTCTGTACTCCTACAAGCTGACCTTCACCTTCACCACCGACGCCGGAGCCCTGGAAAACCTCAACGGGAAGTCCTTCCAGGTGAAAAACGTGGACTTTGTGGAGGAATACTTTCCCGGCACCAGAATTTAACGATCCGGCTTACTTCTGTCTGAAATCATGAGGTGTTTTTATGACCGTCTTTCTTACCAGCAGCCCCTTTGTGGACGGGGCTGACCGGGCGATTCTGTCCAACGCCAACGGCTTTGTGGACCGGCTGCGGGAGGCCCTGCCCCCTTACTGCCGGTGCCTGTTCGTATGCTCCGACCCGGAGCGCCATGACCTGACCTGCCAGTTCGGCTCCGACGTGGTCAGCGCCTGTGCCGAGGCGGGGATCTGGTTCAGCAGCTACCAGGTTCTCTCCGGCGAAAACGCTGACCGGGCCGAAGAACTGGTGGAAAACAGCGACTTTCTTGTGCTCGCCGGGGGCCATGTTCCCACCCAGAACGCCTTCTTCCAGGAGATCCACCTGCGGGAAATTCTGGAAAGGTTTCCCGGGGTGGTCATGGGCATCAGCGCCGGTTCCATGAACAGTGCCGATGAGGTCTACGTCCAGCCCGAGGAGGAGGGCGAGTCCTCCCCCGACTTCCCACGCTTCGCCCAGGGTCTGGGGCTAACCGATGTCAACGTCCTGCCTCACTACCAGAAAGTTAAAGACAATATTCTGGACGGCCTTCGGCTCTTTGAGGACATCACCTACGCCGACAGCTTCGGCCATGTCTTCTTTGCCATCCCCGACGGCAGCTACTTCTATCAGGATGACGAACAGCTTCTGCTGTTTGGGAAGTCTTACGCCATCCGCGACGGCCGGCTGGAACCCCTTATCGAAGACGGTGAGGTTCTGGATATGGCGGATTTTGAATAAAAAAGCGCTAATCTGCTTTGCTCAGCTGCCCGAGCAATTGGTGTTTGAAAGGATGCCGCACACGCAATACCTTCTCCCGGGGGGAAGGTGCCCCAGTGCGCACACTGGGGCGGATGAGGAACGGCGATATGTTCCGAATTTGTATGCATTTCGTCAAAAAGGTACATTGGGAAAGGTTATACCGTTTGAATTGACCGCATTGCGAATGGGAAGGTGTCGCCATTCCTCATCCACCGCTTCGCGGTCCCCCTTCCCCCCGGGGGAAGGTATTGCATTCCGACATCCCGTCAAATTCCAATTTATCCAGCAGCTGCCAAAATCCATATGCACAAAAAAATGATCCTGCAGAGAGCATTGCTTTCTGCAGGATTTTTTGGTTCTGAGCGGCTGTTCAGCAGCCGCTGTTTTCAGCCGTAAAATCCGTGGGATTGCCGTACCGGTGGGCAACGGCATGGGTGACTGAACCATAATATTATGGAAGGAGCGGCAGCAGCAGCTCCATCAGAGGATAGCGGATGAACACAATCACCAGCAGGACCAGGGCATTGACGGTCAGCAGCTCCGCCCAGTCCTTTTTGCCCTGATAGACGGTGCTTCTGAACCGGAAGATCAGCTTCGCCGCCAGGAAGCCAACCACAGTCCCCAGGGTATTCATCAGCAGGTCATCCACATCCGTTGCCCGGAAGGTAAACAGCTGGATCAACTCCACCGCCACGGAGGTGAGAAAGCCCGCCGCCAGGGTCCGTCCCCACTGCCGGTACCTTTCAAAATACACCGGAAGCAGGAACCCAAGGGGCATGAACATCACAACATTCAGAATCATCCCCAGAAGGTTGCTTCGGCTGAAATCCTGAAAGGGAATCAGATTGACGGTCGGGTCCCAGCAGATATAGGAAAACCCCGGCACGCCGATGACGATGTACATGGCGTTCAGATACAGCACCAGAAGCACCATCGAGAACCATCTTCGCTTCGCCCGCTCCCGGTCGAAGGTGAATACATAAATCAGAACCAGCGGCAGCGACACAATGGCTCCGCAGAATCTGTCCAGCAATACCAGCAGCGCATTAGACATGGTTTTACCTCGTTATCTTCCGTTATAGTACTGCCCGTTGAGCGGTTCGCCGTCGGCCACCACATCACTGCACCCGTCGAACATCAGGTTGTTTCCGCCCAGATCCCGGAAGGTGCATTTTTCGATGGTCACGCCGGTGACGTTCACCATCTGCACGCCGCCGTAGCTGCACTCGTAAATGTCACACTTTCTCAGCGTAATATCCGTGCAGTTTTCCGCCTGCACCCCCAGAATGCCGCAGCCGAACAGGCCGCAGTTATCCACGGAAATTCCTTCGCTGTTTTGAAAACACAGTACGCCGCCCATGCACTCCCCCGGTTCTTCTGTGTGTCCTGCGGTGAAGCCGGAGAGAACAATGCCTTTGCAGCCGCTGAAGGTCAGCACATTGGCATACCGGGGTACGGCGTTGATGGTGTGATTTCCGGTTTTTCCGTCCTTGCTGCGGATCGTCAGGTTATTGACACCGGTGATCACCAGGCCCGGGCCGTCGAAACGGTCCTCCCAGCGGTAATACTTCTTCGGTCCGCCGCCATATTCGGCGGCAGTGCTGAAATCGATCACTTCCGCGTCGATGACAATTTCCGTATTGGGCGCGATGGCCTCCAGGAATTCATCGGCGTTGGTCACCGTAACGCTGGTTTTCGGCCCGTCGGGTACCGTTTCCGCGGGGATCAGTCCGTTCATCACGTCCTCGGTGATCAGATTGCCCTCCGGATCAACCGCGCCGCAGCCATCTTCAAACCAGCGGTAAATCAGGCAGTCCTCAAAGGTATTGCCATCCAGCGTCACAAAGCTTCCGAAGGTGCCAAAGGCGCTGGACTTCACCTCATTGCCCCGGAAAACGTTGTTTTTCAGGGTCACCAGGTCAGTGCCTGTGCTTCTGACCAGCGTGCAGGTCAGATTGTCGGAAATCTCGCAGCCGGAAATGGTGATATCCGAGCTGCTGTCCAGGCTGAAGACCTCGCCCGCCTCCCACTCCCCTTTTCCCAGATCATAGATCCGGCAATTGGTGACGTTTACGCCCAGACAGTTCACCACCTGAACGCCGTTATAGGAACACTCGTAAATATCGCTGTTGGCAACGGACACATTCGTACAGCCCTGGGCATATACGCCGGTTACGCCGCAGCCGTACAGTCCAAGGTCCCGGATGGAAATGTCCGCACAGCCATCCAGATAAAGCACGCCGCCTACACAGTAGCCCGGCTCTTTGGTATGCCCGGCGGTGAAACCCGTAAGCGAGACGTTTTCACAGTTTTGCAGCCGCAGCACCTGGGCATAGCGGGGCACGGCGGACAGGACAACGTGATTTTTTCCGGCGCCGGTGATGGTGAGGTTTTTCACATCCTGCACGACCAGCTCAAAGCCGTCGTAGGTTTCCTGCCAGAAGCAATAGGGATTCTCCGTGGGCTGAGCGTAGCTGTCTGCCGACGAAAAATCGTAAGTACCCTCCGCCAGCCGGATCTCCCGATCGGGGCCGATGGCGGCGATCAGCTCCTTCGTGTTGGTGACGGTGTACACGCCGTCCCGCGCCGCCACCGTCTGCGCCGGGGCTGCGGCAGGCTCCACGGTGGCAATCACCGTGGTTTCCCCGGCAGTGTTTTCCGAACAGGCCGACAGGGACAGCGTAAATGCCAGCGTCAGGAATATCAAAAGAATCCGTTTCATGCGATACACTTCCTTTCACACTTTCATCATATCTTCCAGGATATGGATTGTCAATTCCTGCCCGCCTTATGATTTGTTTAAGAAGTTTATGATTTTTTTAAAATGCTTATCGACCTGGCTCAGCAGAATTGTAAAGGATCGTTTATCGTAGCATGTGCGATGGTTCCACCTGTGCGGGATGCGCACCAAAGGCTTCTCCTTGAGGAGAAGCTGTCTCGCGAAGCGAGACTGATGTGGTGTTACCGCGATACGTTTTCGCCGAAATGTCTCGATCATCGTAACTGTGTACCGCACACCACATCCGCCCCAGTGTGCGCACTGGGGCACCTTCTCCTCAAGGAGAAGGCTATTTTGCTGCGCTAAGTCGATAAGCATTTTATGAAATACCTATGCGCTTTCCCAGTAAAATACCGGCTCCGTCCATTGGACGAAGCCGGTTATCTATCCTATTGTCAGCCACGCATGGCACGCTTCCGGGCGATGTTGATGGGGCCTTCCTGCATATTGTTGATCCAGGCAAGGCTCTTGCCGGCGCCGTAGGCCGTGCAGGAATCCGGGTCGTCGGCTACGATGCAGGCGATGCCGGTGCGCTCCATCAGCAGCAAGTCCATGCCCCACAGCTGGGCGCAGCCGCCGGTGAGGGTGATGCCGTTTTCGGAGACGTCGGAGATCAGCTCCGGGCTGGTCTGCTCCATCACCGCCAGAACCTCGTCGGCGATCTGCCGGGCGGGGCGGCGCAGGACCTCATAAACCTCCGTGGAGGTCAGGGTGACCATCTTGGGCATACCGGTCTTGAAATCCCGGCCCTTGACGTTCATGCTCCGCTCCTCGTCCCGGGGGTAGACCTGACCGATCTGGATCTTGATATTCTCAGCAGTGACCTCGCCGATGACCACACCATGCTGGCGGCGGACATACCGGGCGATCATTTCGTCGAAATAATTACCCGCGATCTTCAGGGATGAGGACACCGCCACGCCGTTCATGCTCAGCACGGCGATGTCGGTGGTGCCGCCGCCAATGTCCACCACCATGTGGCCGCTGGCGCCCCGGATATCCAGTCCCGCACCCAATCCGGCAGCCAGAGGCTCCTCAATCAGAAACACTCTTCGGGCGCCTGCCTCGATGGCGGCATTGATGACGGAGCGCTCCTCCACCTCCGACACACCGGAGGGAACGGAGATGACCACACGGGGCTTGGGCGTGAACACGGAGGCCTTGGTGGCGGTTTTGAACATCTCCTGCAGCATACGCACGGTCATCTCATGGTCGGAGACGATGCCGTCCTTCAGCGGGTGCATGGCCACCACGTTGCCGGGGGTTCGGCCCAGCATATTCCGGGCGGCGGCGCCCACCTGCAAAATCTTACCGGTATTCTTGTCCACCGCCACAACGGAGGGCTCCCGGACCACCAGGCCCTTGCCGTCGGCGTAGATCAAAACGTTGGACGTACCCAGGTCCACACCCAGGTCATTGGAAAATAAAAACATAAAGACACCTACTTTACTCTCGTGCCGCCGCGACAACGGCGCAATGTACTTCCTTCGCCCCGGCGGTCAGCAGCACCCTGGCCGCTTCTCCCGCCGTCGCGCCGGTGGTCAGGATATCATCCAGCAGCAGGATTCGCTTTCCGGCAACTTGCGCCCGGCCGGTCTCCCGGTAGACACCCAGAACGTTTGCCCGGCGTTCCGCCACGCCCGAAATTCCGGACTGGGGGCGATTGTGATGAATCTTCCGAAGGAGCGGAACCGGCGTCATGCCCAGTTCCCTGCCCACCGCCCTGGCCAGCAGCTCCACCTGGTCATACCCCCGGCGCAGCTTCCGGCGAAAGCTCACCGGAACCCAGGTCAGACAGTCGAATCCTTCCGGATACTGCTCCAGCAGCGTCATGGCCAGCAGACGGCCATAGCTTGCGGCATACCAGCGGGCGCCATAGAACTTATAGCGCAGAAGACTTCTCCTTACGTACCCTTCATAGTACCAGACCGCGGCGAAACTGTCAAGAAATTGTAGCTTTCTTTTCCGATTCGGATAGAACGGAGCCTCCGCCCGGCACTTTCTGCACAGATCCTGCTCCCCTTTGGACAGAAGAGTGCCGCACAGCACGCATTTCGGCGGAAACAGCAGCTCCGCCGGCCAGTGAAACAGACTCATGGGTCACCTCCCATTGGGAAAGAGAAATCTGACGGATGGTTTTTTACATACATCTGCGAAAAATGATCGTGCATATCGGTTTTACTCAGCTGCTCGATAAATTGGCGTTTGTATAGATGACGGCGGAACAATACCTTCCCCCGGGGGGGAAGGGGGACCGCGAAGCGGTGGATGAGGAACGGCGACACCTTACCATTCGCAATGCGGTCAATTCAAACGGTACAGACTTTCCCAATGTACCTTTTTAACGAAATGCATACAGATTCAGAACATATCGCCGTTCCTCATCCGCCCCAGGAAAGCGAACTGGGGCACCTTCCCCCCGGGGGAAGGTATTGTGCGGCACTCATCCCTACAAATTCCAATTGATCGGGCAGCTGGGCTAAGCCGATAAGCGCAAAAATGATTCTTGCAAGCCGGCGCTTCGGAGATTATACCGGTTCCATCCCCGCCTGAAGCCGCAGCTTCAGCCCGGAGTAGCGCCGGTTCTTTTTGGCGTTCTGGGTCATGGCCGCCACCGTCTCCTCCCGGCCCACAATGATCAGCAGCTCCCTGGCCCGGGTGATGGCCGTATAGAGGATGCTGCGGCTGAGCAGATAGGGCGAGCCGTTCCAGGCGGTGAGGATCACAGCCCGGTACTCGCTGCCCTGGCTCTTGTGGACCGTCATGGCAAAGGCAGGCTCCAGCTCGTTGAGCTGGGTAAAGTCGTATTCCGCCTCCCGGTCGTCGAAGACCACGGTCATGGTTTCATTTCCCGGGTCAATCTCCCGGATGCACCCCACGTCGCCGTTGAACACACCGGTTCCCAGGGCGCTGCCGTCGCATTTTTTCCACATCAGGTCGTAATTGTTCCGGATCTGCATCACCCGGTCCCCTTCCCGGAACACATACTCCCCGAAGGCACGCTCCTTTTTGCCCTCCGCCGGAGGGTTCAGGGCCTGCTGAAGCATTTTGTTCAGGCTGACGGTGCCGACGCCTCCCTTGCGGGTGGGGGACAGCACCTGGATCTGCTCCGGCGGGATCCCCATGTTTTTGGGCAGCCGGGTGGTACACAGGTCCCGGATCAGCTGGCAGACGCTTTCCTCGCTCTGGCGGCGCATGAAAAAGAAGTCGCTGGTGACGGTCTTCAGCTCCGGCATTTCTCCCCGGTTGACCCTGTGGGCATTCATGACAATGAGGCTCTGCTGGGCCTGGCGGAAAATCTCCGTCAGGCGCACCGTGGGAAGGCTCCCGCTGCGGAGCATGTCGCTGAAGGGAAACCCCGGTCCCACCGGCGGAAGCTGGTCGGGGTCACCCACCAGGATCAGCCGTTTTCCCCTGGGCACCGCCTGCAGCAGGGCGTGGAGCAGCTCCACATCCACCATGGACATCTCGTCCACGATCACCGCGTCGGCCTTCAGAGGGTTATCCTCGTCTCTGGCAAAGAACATCTTCCCGGTGTTGGGGTCCACCCCCGCCTCCAGCAGTCTGTGAATGGTGGAGGCGTCCTCCCCGGTGACCTCCGTCAGCCGTTTGGCCGCCCGGCCCGTGGGAGCGGCCAGCAGGCAGCGAAGCTGCATCCGGCCAAACAGGGACAGAATTCCCTTCAGGATGGTGGTTTTGCCGGTGCCGGGGCCGCCGGTGATCAGCAGCAGTCCGGAAACCGCCGCCTCCCGGATGGCCTGCTCCTGCTCGGCGGAATACTGGATCCCGCCCTCCCGGGCCGCCTGCCGGATCATGGTCTCCAGTCCCCCGGGTGCCGGGAAGCTTCCCCGGGCGAATACCTTCAGAGTTTCGGCACAGCCGGTCTCCGCCTCATACAGCCGGGGCAGGTAGATCACGGAAAGATTGGCCAGCGTGTCCCGCACCAGCCGGTCCGCCTCCAGCAGCCGTTCCAGGGCCTGCT
This sequence comes from bacterium, assembly GCA_004562395.1. Lineage (GTDB taxonomy): Bacteria > Bacillota > Clostridia > Oscillospirales > Oscillospiraceae > Faecousia. Next base: position 16,118 of record SFQY01000047.1, read on the forward strand.
TCACGGCTCCGGGGTCCACGGACAGCAGCTGGGCGGTGGCCGGTACCAGCTTGTCCTCCGGCAGGAAGCTGTGGCCTCCCGTCAGGTTGTAGTTCAGTTCAAAGAGAATGCCTGCCTCCACCCGCCGGGGATCGTCTCCCGCCACGCCCAGTTCAATGGCAAAGCGGTCCACCGCTCCGAAGGGAGCTTCCAGCCCCTCCTCCATCAAAAGGTACGGATCATCGTACAATAGCTCCACGGTGCTGTCCCCATACAGCTTGTATGTACGGACGGCCAGCTCCGCGGGCAGGTGATGGAGGGCAAAAAACTCCATGAGCTGCCGCATTCCCACCTGCAGGCGGAATTCTTCTCCGACGGCCCTGGCCTTTTCCCTGGAAATCCCCGGCACCTCCGACAGCCGCTCCGGCTCCCGCTCCATGACGCGCAGGGTATCGTCGCCGAAATGCTCCACGATCCGGGACGCCATTCTGGGGCCGATGCCCTTGATGACCCGGCTGCCCAGATAGCTCATGATCTCCATGCTGGTCTGGGGCATCAGCCGCTCCAGGAACTCCGCCTCAAACTGGCGGCCATAGCTGGAGTGGCTGCTCCATTTGCCCGTAACCATCAGCCGTTCTCCCACGGCCGGCAGGGGGATGGTGCCCACCACCGTCACATTCTGACCGCCGCCCACGTTCAGGCGGATCACCGCGTAGCCGTTTTCGTAGTTCTGGTACACCACCGCGGCGATGGTCCCCTGAATGATTTCCATTTCTTCCGTCAATTTGGTTCCGCTCCAATTCCAAGCCGCTCCGGAAGCTCCGAAGGGCTGTATATTTCGATTCCTTTCTCCGTTAGCCGCCGCTTTTCGGCGTCGCTGAGTCCCAGATCCGCCAGGATCAGCGGGCATCTCACAATTCCCATGCTCCGCAGCCAAAGATACACGGCGACAAAGGAAAGGTCCTCAGACCGCCCCGGGTACAGCAGCCAGCCCCGGCGGCAGACCGGCAGCAGCCAGCCGAACAGCGCCCACAGCACGCTCAGCAGCCCGAAGGCCGCCAGCGCGGCAATCCAAACATACCCCGCCACAAAACCACCTCACCATAATGATATGGCCCGATGGATGTCCCGGTTCCGGTCCCGCCGGGGAAATGGGCTGCGGTATCGTTTCCATTGCGAGAGAATATACCTGATAAATGATCGTTTAGCGGCCTAACGGCCCCCTCTGACGAGGGGGCTGTCAGCGAAGCTGACTGGGGGAGAGAAAGCCTGAAAGCTTTCGCATTCTTGGTAAATACGGGAAAAGACGGAACGTTTGCACATTCTTCATTATTTTACACCATCCGAGGCAAAATGAAAAGCCTTTTCTTCCAGGTTTCTAGGAATCCTGCCAAAGCAGCACTTTTTTCCGAATTGTTCACAAATATGCCTTGAATCTCGACGGGTTATAGGGTATAATAAGCTGTAATTGCCGGGGGTCTCTCTGTCCCGGCCGGAGGGATTATGAAGCTTCTGAATCTATTGATGTGGGTCATCCAGTTTGGGTTTTCCATCATCTTCCCCACCGTGTTTTTCCTGATTCTGGCCGTGTGGCTCCAGAACAGGTTTGGCCTCGGCCTGTGGATCGTGGCGGTTTTCGGGATTCTGGGCATTCTCACCTCCATCAGCACCGCCCGCTCCTGTCTTCGCTCCCTGCGCAATGCCGCGAAGGAAGCCGGTTCGGACAAGGAGCCTCCCACGGCCTTCAACGACCATAAGTAACCCCAAGAAAAGGAACGTTTTTCATGAAATTGCAGCCAGCATCCCGTAAAGAAATCGCCCGGATCAGCCTGGGCGTCCTCATCTGCGATTTTCTTATGATCGCGGTTCTCTTTTTGCTGAGCCTGGTGGGCGTCGGGACCTTTTCGGTTTCCCGGGTTCTCCTGGGCGCCCTCTGCGGCTCCGTTGTGGCCGTGCTGAACTTTGTCATTCTGTGCGTGACGGTTCAGAGCGCCGTGGAAATTGAGAACAAGCGGAAGATGAAGCAGAGATTTCAGCTCAGCTACAACATCCGCCTGCTGCTTCAGGCAGCGTGGGTGGTCGTTTGTGCCCTGATCCCCCAAATCCACTTCATTGCCGGAGCCGCTCCCATCCTGTTTCCCAATGTGGTGATCTACTTCCTCCAGGCAAGAGGAAAGCTGATCTCCTCCAGCCGGCCGTCCCCTGCCCCTTCCGGGGACGCGGAACCGGAGGAGGACCCCGAGGACCATCTGAACAGCTTTGAAGTTTAGGCCAGATCCCATTCCATTCAATTATGAGGTGATCGTCAACAATGGAAGTATCAATCAACGGCGCCAGAATCATCGCCACCTTCGAAAACGTCCCCCTGTTCGGGACCGTTCAGCTCACGCAGACCCTGGTGGTCAGCTGGCTGGTCATGATCATCATCACCGCCCTGTGCATCTGGCTGGGCTCCGGCCTGAAGGTCACCGGCATCTCCCGGAAGCAGGCTGTGGCGGAAATGATCTACACCTCCCTGGTCAATTTCGTCCGGGGAAATATGGGCACCCAGTTTGACCATTACATCCCGCTGGTGGGAACCATTTTTGTCACCAGTATCGTCTCCAACCTCATCAGCCTGGTGGGCATCTGGAGCCCCACCGCCGATCTGATGACGGAGCTTGCCTGGGCGCTGGTGGTATTCGTCCTCATCACCTACCACAAGATCAAGGCCTCCGGAATCCTGGGGTATCTGAAGGGCTTCCTGGATCCCATCTTCATTCTGGCCCCCATCAACATCATGAGCGAATGCTTCACCCCCATCTCCATGGCCTGCCGTCACTTCGGCAACATTCTCTCCGGCACCGTCATCGGCGCGCTGATCTACGCCGCCCTCACCGCCGCCAGCAGCGCTCTGTTCCACAAGCTGGGCTCCAGCCTCATCGTCGCCATTGTGGTGGCTCTTCTGGGCGCCGCGCTGATCTTCTTCGGAAGAAACGCCAAGAAGAAATTCTTCTTCATCCTGGGCATCATCCTGGCGGTACTGGGTGTTCTGGCCGTTCTGACCAACCTGGGCGCCGACTATCCCTGGCTGATTGTGGGCATTCCCGCCATTCCCAGCCTGTACTTCGACTGGTTCGGCGGCTGCGTTCAGGCCTTCATTTTCTGCACCCTCACCACTCTCTTCATCAAACAGGCCGCGGGCGACTGACCCCCTGGCCATTTGAATAAAAATGTAAACAATATTTTAGGAGGAAATTTTATGGATTATCAGATTTTGGCAAAGGGCATCGCTCTGGCTGGCTGCGCCATCGGCGCGGGTCTGGCTCTGATCGCAGGTATCGGCCCTGGTATCGGTGAAGGCAACTGCGCCGCCCGTGCCTGTGAAGTCATCGGCCGCAACCCCGAGTGCAAGGGCGACGTCACCAGCAGCATGATCCTGGGCATCGCCCTGTCCGAGACCACCGGTATCTACGGCTTCGTCACCGGCCTGCTGCTGATCTTCGTCGCCCCCGGTATGTTCATGAACTACCTGGGCTGATCTCCGGCGAATCTTAATTTAGAAATTTACGCCGGAAGGAGGCAACGCAATGGATACCCTTTACCAGTCCCTCGTGACGGTAAATCCAGTGACCCTGATCGCGCAGATCTGCAATCTGTTTATCCAACTGCTTCTGGTAAAGATCTTCTTCCTGGATAAGATCAAGGCGATCCTGGACCAGCGCCGTGAGGCGGCTGACAGGCAGATCGCCGACGCGGAAGCCGCCAAGGCAGAGGCCGCCGCCATCAAGGAGACCTACGAGCAGAATATGCGCGAGGCCAAGGCCAAAGCCGATGACCTGCTGCTCAGCGCCCAGAAGACCGCGACCATGCGCAGCGAGGAGATCATCAGCCAGGCTCAGGCCGCTGCCGCCCAGATGAAATCCAAGGCGTCTTCCGACATCGAAATGGAGAAGAAAAAAGCCATCAACGATGCCAAGGACGAGATCTCCGGTCTGGCCATGGCCATCGCCGGAAAGGTTGTGGAGCGGGAGCTGAACGCCGCTGACCAGGCACAGCTCATCGACCGCTTCCTGGACGAATTGGGTGATCAGGTATGACGGAGGTCGGTAATATTTACGGCGAATCGCTGTACACCCTGGCAAAGGACGAGGGGCTCAGCGATGTCATCGCCCAGCAGCTGGAGGCTCTTCAGCAAAGCATCCGCCAGGAGCCGGATTTTATCCGTCTTCTTTCCTCGCCCAACCTGACAAAGGCGGAGCGGTGCCAGATCGTGGACGACAGCTTCCGGGGCCGTGTGCATGCGTATGTGCTGAATTTTCTGAAGATCCTGACGGAAAAAGGCTATATGCGCCATTTCTGTGATTGCTGTGACGCTTTTTTCATCCACTACCACGAGGATAACGGCATTCTGCCCGTAACCGCCGTCACGGCCGTGGCTCTGACCGCCGCCCAAACCGAAAAACTCAAGCAGAAACTGAATCAGATTACCGGTAAGCAGATCTCGCTGCGCAACCGGATCGACCCCGCGGTTCTGGGCGGTGTGCGCCTGGACTATGACGGTCAGCGCCTGGATGACACCGTGTCCCACCGTTTGGACGCTGTCCGGGATCTGCTGAATAAAACCGTACTCTGAGGAGAAAGCAGGGACTGTATGGAACTTAGACCCGAAGAAATCACAAAAATCATTCGCAGTCAGATCAAGAACTACGAAAACAAGCTGGAAGTCAGTGAAACCGGCGTCGTCATTCTGGTAGGCGACGGCATTGCCAAGGCCTCGGGCCTGGACAAGTGCATGGCCGGTGAGCTTGTGGAATTCCCCGACGGCTCCTTCGGCATGGCCCAGAATCTGGAGGAGGACACCGTCTCCATCGTTATCCTTGGCAGCGACCAGGGCATCAAGGAAGGCGATACCGTAAAACGCACCGGGCGCGTTGTGTCCGTTCCCGTTGGCCAGGCCCTCATCGGCCGTGTGGTCAACGCTCTGGGCGAGCCCATCGACGGCAAGGGCGCCATTGCGGCGGAAGCCTACCGCCCCATCGAGAGCCCGGCACCCGGCATCATCGAGCGTAAACACGTCAGCCGCCCCCTGCAGACCGGTATCAAGGCCATCGACTCCATGATCCCCATCGGCCGGGGCCAGCGTGAGCTGATCATCGGCGACCGCCAGACCGGCAAGACCACCATCGCCACCGATACCATTCTGAACCAGAAGGGCAAGGATGTCATCTGCATCTATGTGGCCATCGGCCAGAAGCGCTCCACCGTGGCCCAGGTGGTGGACAACCTCACCGCCGGCGGCGCCATGGACTATACCATCGTGGTCTCCGCCACCGCCTCCGAGCTGGCGCCCATGCAGTATATCGCCCCCTACGCCGGCTGCGCCATGGGTGAATACTTCATGCACCAGGGAAAAGACGTGCTGGTCATCTACGACGATCTGAGCAAGCACGCCGTGGCCTACCGTGCCATTTCCCTGCTGATCCGCCGTCCCCCCGGACGGGAAGCTTTCCCTGGCGACGTGTTCTACCTCCACTCCCGTCTGCTGGAGCGGGCCGCGCAGCTGTCCCCCGAACTGGGCGGCGGCTCTCTGACCGCGCTGCCCATCATCGAGACTCAGGCCGGTGACGTTTCCGCCTACATTCCCACCAACGTCATCTCCATCACCGACGGCCAGATCTTCCTGGAGACCGAGCTGTTCAACTCCGGCGTTATGCCCGCCGTGAACCCCGGTATCTCCGTCTCCCGTGTTGGCGGCGACGCCCAGATCAAGGCCATGAAGAAGGTGGCCGGCTCTCTGAAGCTGCTGTATTCCCAGTACCGGGAGCTGCAGAGCTTCGCCCAGTTCGGCTCCGATCTGGACGCGGACACCAAGTCCCGTCTGGCCCTGGGCGAACGGATCGTGGCGGTTCTGAAGCAGAAGAACAACGCCCCCAAGGAAGTGGCCCAGCAGGTCTGCATCATCTATGCCGTTACCCACGGCTATCTGGCGGATATCGCCGTGGATGCCGTTCCCGAATTTGAGAAGCGCCTGCAGGAGCATATGGACAATTACCATGCCGACATTCTGGAAGCCATCCGCTCCACCGGAAAGCTGGAAACCGAGACGGAGAACGCACTGAAGTCCGCTCTGGACGAGCTGGTGGCGCAGTTCACGGCATAAGGAAGGAGGTTACCCATGGCTGGAGTTTCCACCAAGGAAATCAAAAACCGAATCCGAAGCATGGAGTCTACCAAGCAGATCACCAAGGCCATGGAAATGGTCGCTGCCTCCAAGCTTCGCCGTGCCCAGGCGCAGGTAACAAATTCCCGCCCTTATTTTGAAATTCTCTATTCCACCATGCAGGACATCACCCGCTCCAACCGGGACTTCTCCTCCCCCTACATGAAGGAGCGCCCGGTAAACAAGGTGATGTATCTGGTGGTAGCCGGTGACCGGGGACTGGCCGGCGGCTACAACAGCAACATTCTCAAACTGGTTCAGTCCAACATCCAGGGCAAGGACGCGGTGGTGCTGCCCATCGGCAAAAAGGCCGTGGACTTCTTCCGGTCCAAAAACATTCCCATCCTGACGGACCAGTACGCGGAGGCCGCCTCCGTGGGTATCGGCGACTGCTTCTCCATCTCCAAGCAGCTGAGCCGGGCCTTCCTGGCGGGAGAATTCGACGAGATCTACGTGGCCTATACCAGCTTCGTTTCCATGCTGTCCCAGGTCCCGGCATCCATGCAGCTTCTGCCCCTGAAGAAGCAGGCGCTGCAGAGCGCAGGAGCGGACGCCCCCCGCCGTTGTGACACCATCTATGAAGGCGACAGCGAGGAAGTCTTCGCCGCCATCGTCCCCGAGTATCTGGGCGGCATTCTCTACGGCGCCCTGTGCGAGAGCCGTGCCTCCGAGCAGGCGGCCCGCCGCTCCGCCATGGACTCCGCCACCAAGAACGCCGATGAGATGATCTCCGACCTGAGCCTGAAATTCAACCGGGCCCGTCAGGCGGCCATTACCCAGGAGATCACCGAGATCGTGGCCGGTTCTTAAGCCCCCGCCGCAGCCTTGCAGGGGACCATGTGGGCATCGGCCCCTGCCTGAAACTCCGCAAACATTTCAACAAAAGGAGTTGAAACCCCAATGACCAACAACAAAGGAACTGTGATCCAGATCATGGGTCCTGTTCTGGATATCCGCTTCCCCGATGACCAGCTGCCCCAGCTTCTCAGCGCCATTGAGATCCGCAACGGGGACAACACCATCGTGGCCGAGGTCGCCCAGCATATCGGCGACAACGTGGTCCGGTGCGTCGCCATGTCCTCCACCGACGGTCTGCAAAGAGGCATTGAGGCTGTGGACACCGGCGCTCCCATTTCCGTCCCCGTGGGCGACGAGTGCCTGGGCCGTGTCTTCAACCTGCTGGGACAGCCCATCGACAACAAAGAGCCCGTTCAGGGCGCTGAGCGGTGGCCCATCCACCGTCCCGCTCCCTCCTATGAGGAGCAGCAGCCCGCTACCGAGATCCTGGAGACCGGCATCAAGGTCATCGACCTGATCTGCCCCTATGCCAAGGGCGGCAAGATCGGCCTCTTCGGCGGCGCCGGCGTGGGCAAGACCGTTCTGATTCAGGAGCTGATCTACAACATCGCCACCGCCCACAACGGCTACTCCGTGTTCACCGGCGTCGGCGAGCGTACCCGTGAGGGCAACGACCTGTACAACGAAATGACCGAGTCCGGCGTTATCTCCAAGACCGCCATGGTCTTCGGTCAGATGAACGAACCCCCCGGAGCCCGTATGCGGGTTGGTCTTTCCGGTCTGACCATGGCCGAGTATTTCCGGGACGTGAAGCACCAGGACGTGCTGCTGTTCATCGACAACATCTTCCGTTTCACCCAGGCCGGTTCCGAGGTGTCCGCCCTGCTGGGCCGTATGCCCTCCGCCGTGGGCTACCAGCCCACCCTGGCCACGGAGATGGGCGCCCTGCAGGAGCGCATCACCTCCACCAAAAATGGCTCCATCACCTCCGTTCAGGCGGTCTACGTCCCTGCCGACGACCTGACGGACCCCGCTCCTGCCACCACCTTTGCCCACCTGGACGCCACCACGGTTCTGGACCGCGGCATCGCCTCCCTGGGCATCTATCCCGCCGTGGATCCTCTGGACTCCACCTCCCGGATCCTCTCCCCCGAGATCGTGGGCAGCGAACACTACGAAACCGCCCGTGCCGTCCAGAGCATTCTGCAGCGCTATAAGGAGCTGCAGGACATCATCGCCATCATGGGTATGGACGAGCTGTCCGAGGAAGACAAGCTCACCGTCAACCGGGCCCGTAAGGTGCAGCGGTTCCTGAGCCAGCCCTTCCACGTTGCCGAGCAGTTCACCGGCTATCAGGGCAAGTACGTTCCCCTGAAGGAGACCATCCGCAGCTTCAAGGAGATCATCGAGGGCAAGCACGACGACATCCCCGAGTCCTACTTCCTGTTCGCCGGCTCCATCGACGAGGTGGTCGCCAAATACCGGGGCGGTGAGAAGGCATGACACCCTTCCATCTGAAGATCGTCACTCCCGACGGCATGATCTTTGACGGCCAGGCCGAGGAGCTGATCGTCCGGACCGTAGGCGGGGATGTGGCCATTCTGGCCCGTCACATCGACTACGTTGCTCCGAGCGTTTCCGGCGGCGAAGTCACCCTGGTCCCCACCACCTTCGAGTGGGCGGACAAGATCGATGTGGACCGGGCAGAGGCCTCCTATCAGAGAGCCGATAAGATCCTCCACGATCAGAACGCCTCCGGCACGGAGCTGAAGCTGGCTGAGGCCCGGCTCCACCGGGCACTGGTCCGCAAGAGCGTCGCCTCCAAACAATAGTGTTTTTCCCCCGGCATCCAAAGGATGCCGGGGGAATTCCGTTTCATCCGGGAATCATTTTCCCCGGTAATAATCCGTCTCCAGAAGCAGATTGTTGATCTGGATAAATCGGTGAACCTTTTCATCCATGTAGCTTCGGAATGTGTCCGAAACGGTCCGCCTGTTTGCGTCAACGGAGATCAGCTCCTCGGAGGACGCGTCATAGCCCATCCTGCCGCTGATCCAGCTGCCGTCCGAGAAGGGCACAAATCCCGCGTAGAGACTGTCGAAGGCATCATGGCCGATGTAGGAATAGGGGCTCTCCACCCCCAGCAGGTTCAGCACCGTGGGAAGAAAATCCGAGGTATTGAGTACCTTGTCCACCTTTATAGGCTTCAGACCCGGGCTCCAGATGAAGCAGGGGGTCCGCTCCAGAAGCAGGGTCTGATCCACGCCGCTGAGCTTCAGCAGGGATTCCTCGTCCTTGTAGCCATAGGTATAGTGGTCGGTAACGCCGATGATCACGGTGTTTTCCAGCTCTCCCTGTACCTCCAGCTCCCGCAGGAGCCGGTCAAAGAGATCGTCCACCAGTCTGGCCTTCAGATAGGCACAGTCCGTTTCCTCATTGCCGGTCAGACCCCGGTATTGGGGGTACTTTTTCAGGCCCCAATAGCTGAGTACTTCGTTGTACTTATAGCTTAAGTGCGCGGAGCGGGTGATGATGAAATTGAGCTTCGGCCCCTCCCGGAAGAATTTCCGGTTCAGCTCCTCGTTGTCAAACAGCAGCAGGTCATCATACAGCAGATCCTCCGCGTTCTCTTCATCCGCCACGTAATCCCCGTAGCTGACGTATTCCTCATAGCCCATGGCCACAGAGAAAACCCCGCGGCTGTAGAAGGACGGATCGTTATAGTGGAAGGTCTTGGCGGAGTATCCCTCCCTGCGCAGCAGGCTTGCCAGGGACTGGTTAAAATGGTTGGTCACATAGTCAAAGGCGTATCCCCCCTGACTGCTCAGGAAGGTGCCGGTATTGATGCAGAACTCGGTATTGAAGGTCCGGATGCCACCGTAAACCGGGGTGTAGAAGTTGGTGAAGTGGATGCCCTCCTTCATCAGGCGGCTGAGGGTGGGGGTATGCTCCCCGATCATCCAGTCATCCATGGACTCCATCAGCACCAGCACCACATTTTTCCCCTCCAGCAGGCCCGTCATGGCGTTGGCGCCGCTGTCGGTCTGGCCGGCAAAATAGGTGTCGACCTCCTTCCTGGCCGCCGCCCGGGCGGAAGCATATCCCGGGGTCTGGGGATAGATCACATTGGCGTAAACATCCTTGGAAAGGGTCTGGTACAGTCCGCAGACCTGATACAGCCGGTGGGTGTTGAACATATTGCGGTAAGCCGCCTCCGCGGACTGGGAACGGCCGTAATCGGATCCGGCATACCGGATGCCGCTGTCGTTGAGAAACACCGCCTGAGGCAGATAGTACGCTCCCACTGCCGCCATAACGGCCAGCAAAGCGGCGGCGAAACCGGGCAGCCAGCTCATTTTCCACCTGGGGAATTGCCGAAGGATCCCGATTCCCTGAAGCAGCAGCCCCAGCACGCACAGCCACCAAAGGGCAGGATAGCTGAGCAGCACCTTCCAGTAATCGGAGCCCTCAGAGGCATAGCGGAAATCCGAAAGCCACAGCATTTCGGAAAACAGGATGTAATACCCGGTCTGGACCACCGCGTACACCGCCGCGGTAAAATAGAGCAGGCCGTACAGGATCCGTCCCGCCTTCCAGGGAAGCAGCCGGACCAGTCCCCCCAGAATGACCCCCCACAGGGCGCCAAAAGCCAGGGGCCACAGCTCCGCTCCGGAAAAGCCCTCCCCGTCCAGCGAAAGGAAGAAAAATCCAAACAGCTCGATCAGGAAGAACGATGCCGGGATCAGGAGAAACGGCAGGCACTTCCCTTCCCTCTTCGACTTGATTACTGATTTCCCCATTATGGGCGCTCCTTTTTCTTTTCGCGCCTCCGGGCCGGGGTATCCGAAGGTCCTTCCCTGAGAACAGGACCCGGAATACGGAGCCAGCGGCCAGCAAGCGCGGTTTGGTTTCTTCATTATAGCACAAACCCGGCAGGTGCGTCATTAAGATTTTATTACGATTCAATATTTTTCACAAAAAAATGTTTTTCCTCTTGTAAAATCTACCAAATTGACGTATACTTATTTATATTTTCAGCAGGAAGAGAGGAATCCGCTATGGATTTGATCACCGTTCGTGAACTGTTCAAGAACACCGAAAAATATGCCGGTACGGAAGTCGAGGTAGGCGGCTGGGTCCGCAACCGCCGGGGAAGCAAGCAGTTTGGCTTCATCTCCCTCAACGACGGCACCTACTTCACCCCCGTTCAGGTTGTATACAACGACACCATGGCCAATTTCCAGGAGATCTCCAAGATCAATATCGGCGCGGCCCTGATCGTCAAGGGCTCTCTGGTGCTGACCCCCGACTCCAAGCAGCCCTTTGAGATTCAGGCCAGCTCCGTCACCGTGGAAGGCCCCTCCACCAGCGACTACCCCCTGCAGCCCAAGCGTCATTCCATGGAGTTTCTGCGGACCATCACCCACCTGCGGCCCCGGACCAACACCTTCCAGGCCGTGTTCCGCGTCCGGAGTCTGGCTGCTATGGCCATTCACCAGTTCTTCCAGGACCGGGACTTTGTCTATGTCCATACGCCCCTGATCACCGGCTCTGACTGCGAGGGCGCCGGCGAGATGTTCCAGGTCACCACCCTGGACCTGAACAACGTGCCCCGGACCGAGGACGGCAAGGTGGATTACTCCCAGGACTTCTACGGCAAGCCCACCAATCTGACCGTCTCCGGCCAGCTCAACGGCGAGACCTTCGCCATGGCCTTCCGCAACATCTACACCTTTGGCCCCACCTTCCGGGCGGAGAACTCCAACACCACCCGCCACGCTGCCGAGTTCTGGATGATCGAGCCGGAGATCGCCTTTGCGGATCTGGACGACGACATGCGCCTGGCGGAGGATATGATCAAATACATCATCTCCTACGTTCTGGAGCGAGCTCCCGAGGAAATGAACTTCTTCAACCAGTTCGTAGACAAGGGTCTGCTGGACCGGCTGAACCATGTCTTAAACAGCGACTTCGGCCGCATCACCTACACCGACGCCGTCAAGATCCTGGAGCAGCACAACGACCAGTTCGAGTATCCCGTCCACTGGGGCAGCGACCTGCAGACCGAACACGAGCGGTACCTGACGGAAGTGATCTTCCAGAAGCCCGTCTTCGTCACAGACTACCCCAAGGAGATCAAGGCCTTCTATATGAAGCTGAACCCCGACGGAAAGACCGTGGCCGCCATGGACTGCCTGGTTCCCGGCATCGGCGAGATCATCGGCGGCAGCCAGCGTGAGGATGACTACGACATCCTGAAAAACCGCATCGAGGAGCTGGGCATGAAGCCGGAGGACTATGGCTTCTACCTGGATCTGCGCAAGTACGGCTCCGCCCGTCACGCGGGCTTCGGCCTGGGCTTCGAGCGCTGCGTCATGTACCTGACCGGCATGGGCAATATCCGGGATGTACTCCCCTTCCCCAGAACCGTGGGCAACTGCGATCTTTGATACCGTAAACAAGGCTGGCTGCAGCACGCAGCCAGCCTTGTTATGTTTCCTATTCGGTGGGGGGAAATGATCCTTTATCGCAACGTCCATCGTTTCATTCCGCACCCATCGTAGGGCGGGGTCATGACCCCGCCGAAGAACGAAATTGACATGAATGCTTGGTCAGATATAAAATCCAGCTGTAAAGCAACCAATTTATCTGGGCAATCCGTTGGGCGGGTCGGCGGGGTCATGACCCCGCCCTACGGTTGGTGCAGCATTGGTCGGTACGTCAGTGCGGCAAACGATCCGCTATCGGGTGTTTTCCGGCCAGGACCAATGCGATTGTTCAATGCGAAAGCCCTCCGTGACTTCACGGAGGGCTTTGTCGTTGTCTGGACTGATATTTACACAGCCAGGAAGAACTTCACCAGGAACAGCAGCGAAATGGCGTAGGTCAGGACGGAGACCTCCTTGGCCTTGCCGCCGAAGAGCTTCATGACGGTGTAGGAGATCAGGCCGATGCCGATGGCGTGGCCGATGGAGCCGGAAACAGGCATACCGATCAGCATAAGCGCCACGGGAACCATCTGGTCCAGATCGTCAAAATCCACCTTCTTCAGTCCCTGGAGCATCAGCACGCCCACATAGATCAGAGCGGCGGAGGTGGCGGCAGCGGGGATGATGGCGGCGACGGGGGCCAGGAACATGCAGGCCAGGAACAGAATGCCGGTGACCAGCGCGGTCAGACCGGTACGGCCGCCGGCTTCCACGCCGGAAGCGGACTCCACAAAGGTGGTGACCGTAGAGGTGCCGGTGCAGGAACCAACCACGGTGCCGATGGCATCGGACAGCAGGGCCTCCTTCATGTTGGGCATACTGCCGTTCTCGTCCACCAGACCTGCCCGGGAGGCGGTGCCCACCAGGGTGCCGATGGTATCAAACATATCGATGATGCAGAAGGTAATCACCAGGGTGATAACGGTGAACCAGCCGATCTCCACAAAGCCCGCGAAGTTGAACTTGAACAGGGTGGTGCTTACCATGTCACCGAAAGGAGGCACGAAGGAAGCGGCGGCCAGAGAGGCAAAGGGATTGGTGCCCAGGAAGACAAAGGAACCGGCCCAGTAGATAACGGAGGCGATGAGCATACCGAACAGCACCGCGCCCTTGACGCCCTTCTTGGCCATGGCGATGATGGCGAATAGGCCCACAAACATGGTGACCACAGTCAGGATCATGGTGGTGTAGCCCACGTCGCCCATGTTGGCCTTCAGCACGCTGGGAGTCAGGGCGCCGAAGAAGTCCCGCATCACATAGAAAGGAGCGGCAAAGCCGTTGCCCTCTGCATAGATGCCCACGTTGGAGCCCAGGCCGATGTTCATCAGCATCAGGCCAATGGCGGGAGAGATGCCCAGGCGGATGCCAAGAGGGATGGCCTCCACGATCTTCTCACGGACGTTGAAGATGGACAGGACGATGAACACGATGCCTTCCACCAGGATGATGATCAACGCAGCCTGGAAGGATGCCACATAGCTCATGCCGGTCATGGCGACGATGTTGCCCACCACCACGGCAAAGAAGCTGTTCAGGCCCATGCCGGGAGCCATGGCAAAGGGCTTATTTGCCAGGAAGGCCATGCAGAACATGCCGATGGCGGAGGCGATGCAGGTGGCCAGGAACACGCCGTTCCACAGCTCCTGCCCCGCGGCGCCGAAGCCGGTCAGCAGGTTGGGATTCAGGGCGATGATGTAGGCCATGGTCATGAAGGTGGTCAGGCCGGCAATCACTTCGGTCTTGACGTTGGTTCCGTTTTCAGAAAGCTTAAAAACTTTTTCGAACATAAACTCTACCTTTCTTCTGGAAATTACAGTTTCATTTTAACATTTTACCCGCAGAAAACAATTATGAGACAAGCCGAAATCAGGGCCCTGCCCCGTCCGTTTTTCAGCGCTTTTCACAACACGCAGACAAACTCCGGACGCCGAAAAGCGTCCGGAGTCTTTTGTGGGAAAGGCTTACTTTTTCTCCCGCACACGGCACAGATAGATATCCAGCTTTTCTTTCATATTTTCCGGGATTTCCTGCGCCACCGGGCAGCGGCAGGCATTGGCCATCCGCTGGGCAAAGGTCTGAATAAAGCGGATGTCCTCCACCATCTGCTCCCCCTTCAGCAGGGCCATGGTATCGTAGCTGTTGTGGATGGTGGCCGTATTCCGGGGCGCCCGCCGGGCAAAGGAAACCGCGGGGACCCCCTTGTCGGCAAAGGGTGTGGAGTCGCTGGAATAAACCCCCTGCTCCACCTGGATCCCCATGCCCAGCTCGGAGCCCAGGTAGGAAATGTAGCCGCAGAGCTTCTCCTCCGCAGTGACGCAGGAGATGAAATGGCCCATGACACAGCCGATCATATCCAGATTGATGTTCAGGACGCAGTCCTTCAGGGCTCCCTCCCCGGCGCAGTAGGCCTTGGAGCCCAGAAGCCCCCGCTCCTCGCTGCCGCACCAGAGGAAGCGCAGCCCACAGCGATGGGGGTGCGAAGCGAAATACTCAGCCATGGCCAGCAGGCCTACGGAACCGGACATGTTGTCATAGGCTCCCTGGGACAGCGAGGTGGAATCGTAGTGTGCGGAAAACACAATGGTCTGCTCCACCTGCCCCGGCAGGTCCAGGATCACATTGTGGGAATTGCCGGTGGATTCCTCCTGCTTCAGGGTGATCCGGGCAGTGGATACGCCCTTGCGGATCAGCTCAACGGCGTCCTTGACATTGATGTTCACGCAGGGGATCCGGTTTCCCTGATGTACGTAGGACCGCAGCTCCCGCTGATCAATGTCCCGGTCACAGTAATTGGCATCTCCGTCATAGGTCACAACCCCCAGGCCGCCGTTGGCCAGGATGTCCTGATACATCCAGTAGCCCAGATAGCCGTCGATCATGACGATCTTTCCCCGGCACTGGCTCAGGGAGTAGGGATCGTTGGTCCGCAGATAGTAGAAGGGCGCTTCCACATCGTGGCTTCCGGCACACAGATAGCCCTTGCAGGGCACCTCCACTCCGTCCGCCAGGAACGTCGCCTGCTCTATCCGGGCCATGGGGACCTCGAAGGGAACGATCCGGGCAGAAAGCCCAAGCTCCGCCGCCTTGTCCCGCAGGTATTCCGCGGTGCGCAGCTCCTCCGGGCTGCCGCCGGTGCGGACATAGGCGGTGTCCGCAAAGATCTGCATGATTTGTTTCGCGTCCATAAAGAAACCTCCATTTGTTTTTTCTGTTTTCTAATGGTAGCGCTTTTTTCTTCCTTTTTCAAGAGCGAAAAATCACCCCCAGAGAGATGACGCCCACAGAGAAAATGCCCACGGACACGATTCCCCGGGAAACCAGCCCCAGAGCGAACACGCCTCTGGCCACCCGTCCGTAGCCGATGTTGACATGCCACAAGGGCAGGTCCCCAAGCTTCTTTTCACTGACCCGTTCATAGCCTATGGCGCTCAGATCGATCCCCCGGGATTCATACCGCGGCGTGGGCTCCTCCATTTCCTCCAGCAGAAGATAGTCCATGGAGCAGTGGTACAGCCGTCCCAGCCGCAGGAGCTTCTCCGTCTCCGGATAGGCCGTGTCGGATTCCCAGCGGGAGACCGCCTGCCGGGAAACGCCCAGAAGTCCCGCAAGCTGCTCCTGGGTATAGTGATTCTCTCTGCGAAGCTTTTCCAGTTTTTCTCCCAATGTCATGGTCGCTTCCTCCTTTTTCGTTTCCACCATCCTATCATATCCCCGGAAAAACGCAAGGGCTTTGGGATTTCTTTATGGAAACTTTGGGTTGCGTCATGCCTCTGGCCAGCGGATCGCCCCGGAGCTGATAGATATCCGCCCCACGGAACCGGTATGAGTCCCGGAAAGGTAAGAACAAAAGAAGCAGCTTAGTGGGAATTTTTTTGCGAAACCTCTTGACAAACCAGGCTGCCTCCGCTATAATACCGATAAACCAACTAGCGTAGTATGTTTATGGAGGATGAACCGGAATACGAAACAGGTTTTTGGATCTGCTGAGAAGAAATTTCCGCTTTGGGCGAATGCTGCGCTCCCGGACTGTTCTTATGGCCGGGTCCTTTTCTGTGCCCGGGTTCTCCCGTTCCTGAGGGAGACTTCCATATGACGTCCGGGAGGTAGTTCAGCCTTTCCGGTTTTTTCTTTATCCAAAGTAACTATTCAGTCGCCTGTGTCATTGCGAACCAGTGCGCACACTGGTGTGGCAATCCCCTGGTTTTTCCTGCTGTTTTCCGAATTTTTCAAAGCCGAAAATTGGGGCTACTGAATAGCTACTATCCAAAATAAATATGAAAGAGGAATTTTTTATGAGTAACTATAAATTTGAGACTTTGCAGCTTCACGTGGGCCAGGAGCAGGCCGACCCCGCCACCGATGCCCGGGCTGTCCCCATTTACCAGACCACTTCCTATGTGTTCAGAAACTCCGCCCACGCTGCTGCCCGGTTCGGCCTGGCGGATGCGGGCAATATCTACGGACGCCTGACCAACTCCACCCAGGACGTGCTGGAGAAGCGCATCGCGGCTCTGGAGGGCGGCATCGCGGCTCTGGCTACCGCCTCCGGCGCGGCAGCCATCACCTATACCATCCAGGCCCTGGCCCAGCAGGGCGACCACATTGTGGCCCAGAAGACCATCTACGGCGGCAGCTACAACCTGCTGGCCCACACCCTGCCCCAGTTCGGCGTCACCGCCACCTTCGTCAACGCCCATGACCTGGCAGAAGTGGAAGCCGCTATTCAGCCCAACACCAAGGCTGTCTATCTGGAAACCCTGGGCAACCCCAATTCCGACATTCCCGATATCGACGCCATCGCGGCCATCGCCCACAAGCACGGCCTTCCCCTGGTCATCGACAACACCTTCGGCACCCCCTACCTGATCCGCCCCATTGAACACGGCGCGGACATCGTGGTCCACTCCGCCACCAAGTTCATCGGCGGCCATGGCACCACCCTGGGCGGCATCATCGTGGACTCCGGCAAGCTCGACTGGAAGGCCAGCGGCAAGTACGCCCCCATCGCGGAGCCCAACCCCAGCTACCACGGCGTCTCCTTCGTGGACGCGGCCGGCCCCGCCGCCTTCGTCACCTACATCCGGGCCATTCTGCTCCGGGACACCGGTGCCACCATCTCCCCCTTCAACGCCTTTCTGCTGCTGCAGGGTGTGGAGACCCTGTCCCTGCGGCTGGACCGCCACGTGGAAAACACCAAAAAGGTGGTGGAATTCCTTGCGAACCATCCCCAGGTGGAAAAGGTCAACCATCCCAGCCTGCCCGATCATCCCGATCACACCCTGTATGAGAAGTACTTCCCAAATGGCGGCGGCTCCATCTTCACCTTTGAAATCAAGGGCGGTCAGGAAGCGGCTTGGAAGTTTATCGACAATCTGGAAATCTTCTCCCTGCTTGCCAATGTGGCGGACGTGAAGTCACTGGTCATCCACCCCGCCACCACCACACACAGCCAGCTCAGCCCGGAGGAACTGGCCGATCAGGGCATCACCCCCAGCACCATCCGCCTGTCCATCGGCACCGAACACATCGATGACATCATCACCGACCTGGAAAAGGGCTTCGCAGCAGTCAAATAAGCACAGCGCACCCCCTATGGCGGGGCGTTCCATAAACATGGACGCCCCGCTTCTGCTGTATATTTTTCTTCATGCTTATCTGATCGTTTATCTTTGTTGGTTGCTGTGGCGCGGCAGCGCCCATAGCTTCCCCCGGGGGGAAGCTGGCATGAAAATCCGCTCTTCGGAACGGATTTTCATGACTGATGAGGAACGGCGATATGTTCCGAATTTATCGATCATTTACAATTCTGCTGAGTCAGCCCGATAAGCATTTTTTCCCTTTTCCCTGACTCGGATCGGAATCATGAGGCCATTGCGGAACGGCAGTTGTTCCCTTTGGAAAAAGCACACCGGAATCACACGAGAAAGGACCCTCTGGAAATGAAACGCAAAGCAAAGCATACACCTGCTGGATGGGGATGCTGCGAAACACCATAACCGTCACGGAATAAACCGATATTGTGCTTACCGGCTTTGCTCCGCAAAGTAATAAATTGGAATTTGAAGGGGTATTCCGTAGGGCGGGGTCATGACCCCGCCGACCAGGTTCCGGTTTTGACCGAGGATCATTCAACGGAATCGCCAGAAAATAGACACGTTTCAGCGGGGGCGAGCCCCCGCCCTACGGTATGAACGAGACATTTTCTGTTCAACCAACCGATCGGAAACTCGTAGCGGGTCGGCGGGGTCATGACCCCGCCCTACGAAACATCTCTGCAAACACCTATTTATCGGGCAGCTGAGCGAAGCCGATAAGCACATACAACAAGGACCGGAAAACAAGGGCAAAACCATTGTTGCCCTCCTGCCGGATACCGGCGTCCGGTGCGGACAAATCATGAACGGAACAGAAAAACCGCCTGAAGCTTCGGGGCTGCCGCGTTTTGCGGCAGCTCTTTTTCTTACGTGCCGGAGAGAAATTTCCGGAATGGGAAATGTTTTCAAAAAGGTCTTGCCTTTCCCCGGGGGTTTCCTGTAAAATACACGCAGAAACGTTAGGCAACTTTGAACAACAGGAGGAGAATACACCATGCAGGCAAATATCCAATGGCTGACCGATCCGGAGGTATTCCGGGTGAACCGGCTGGACGCCCATTCCGACCACGTCTGTTATGCCTCTGCCCGGGAGCTTGCCCAAGGGGAAACCTCTCTGCGCCAATCCCTTGATGGCCAGTGGCGGTTTGCCTGGAGCCCCTGTCCGGCCCGGCGGCCTGCCGCCTTCTGGCAGGAGGACTTTGACGATTCCGCCTTCGGAACCATTCAGGTCCCGGGGCACATGGAGCTGCAGGGCTTCGGCCAGATCCAGTATATCAACACCCTCTACCCCTGGGACGGCCACGCGGAGCTGCGGCCTCCCCAGATCGACTGGGAGCATACCGCCGTGGGCAGCTATGTCCGCCGGTTTGACCTTGCCCCCGGTCTTTTGGGAAAGCGGATCTGCGTATCCTTCCAGGGCGTGGAGCAGGCATTCTACCTCTGGTGCAACGGACACTTTGTGGGGTACGCCGAGGACAGCTTCACCCCTTCGGATTTTGATCTGACGCCCTATGTCCTGGAAACCGGCAACCGCCTGTGTGTGGAGGTCTACCAGCACAGCAGCGCCGGATGGCTGGAGGATCAGGACTTTTTCCGCTTCAGCGGTATCTTCCGGTCCGTGTACCTCTATGCCAAGCCGGAGGTCCACCTGGAGGACCTGTGGCTTCAGGCGGGGCTGGCCCAGGACAATACCACCGGTACGCTGACCCTTCGCCTGCTGCTCAGCGGCGCGGAGGAAGGGGCCGGGGTTTGCTGCGCAATCCGGCATCCGGCCCGGGGAACCCTGTGGGAGGGGACCCCGGAGCTGCGCCGGGAAGGGGCGTACCTGTTCAGCCGGGAGCTGCGGTTCGGGAACACTCTGCCCTGGTGCCACGAAACCCCGGAGCTGTATCAGGTAACCCTGACCCTTCTGAATGCCGCCGGGGAAGCGGTGGAAGTCATTCCCTACGAGATCGGCTTCCGCCGGTTTGAATTGAAGGACGGTCTGATGCTGCTCAACGGGAAGCGGCTGGTCCTTCGGGGGGTAAACCGCCACGAATGGAATCCCAGAACCGGCCGGGCCATCGGTATGGAGGACATGCGCCGGGCCATGGACACCTTCCTGCGCAGCAATATCAACGCCGTCCGCACCTGCCACTATCCCAACCAGACCCCCTGGTACCATATGTGCGACCGCAGCGGCATCTACATGATGGACGAAACGAACCTGGAAAGCCACGGCTCCTGGCAGAAGCTGGGCCGCATCGACCCGGAAGGGAACGTCCCCGGCAGCCTGCCCCAGTGGAAGGAATGCGTACTGGACCGGGCCAGGTCCATGTTTGAGCGGGATAAGAACCATGTCTCCATCCTGTTCTGGTCCTGCGGCAACGAATCCTACGCCGGAGCCGATATTCTGGCCATGGCGGACTGGTTCCGGGCTCAGGATCCGGGCCGCCTGGTCCATTACGAGGGGGTGGTCCACAACCGGGAATTTGACAACGCCTCGGATGTGGAGAGCCGGATGTACGCCGCCCCGCCGGCCATTCGGGAATATCTGGAAAGGGATCCCAAAAAGCCCTTCCTCCTGTGCGAATACATGCACGACATGGGCAACTCCATCGGGGGCATGGAGAGCTATATCCGTCTGGAGGAGGAATACCCCCGGTATCAGGGGGGCTTCATCTGGGACTACATGGATCAGGCTCTGTGGCACAAAATCGCCCTGGGCCAGGAGGTCCTGGGCTACGGCGGCGACTTTGCAGACCGTCAGAGCGATTATGCCTTCAGCGGAAACGGCATCGTCTTTGCCGACGGAACGGAAAAGCCCGCCATGCAGGAGGTCCGCTACTGGTATGCCCCGGCGGAGGAACGGGCCGCCTGGGACGCGGCGAACAAAGCCGCGGCAGACCGGTTCCGGCCCCTTCCGGACCGGGAGGCAGCTCCCCTGACCACCGTCCACGGCGACGGCGCCCTGGGTGTCCGGGGAGATGGCTTTGAGGTCCTGTTCTCCTATGTGGAGGGCGGCCCGGTGTCCCTGAAGACAGGCGGCCGGGAATGGCTGTGGCGTGCTCCCCGGCCCGCGTACTGGCGGGCCCCCACGGAGAACGATCTGGGCAACGGCTTCGCGGCAGGAAGCTCTCTTTGGGCGGCGGTGGACAGCTGGCAGAAATGCGGCGATATCCAGATCCTGGCCGACGGTGAAAACGCCGTCTCCATCCGCTATACCTTCACCGCCCCCGCCATGCCGGGGCTGAAAACCCAGGTCACCTACACCCTGAAAAGCAGCGGCTGTCTGGATGTGGATGTCCACTACTTCGGCGGGGAGAACCGTCCCCAGCTGCCCCTGTTCGGCCTGCGGTTCGCGACACCCTCGCCGGTGGAGCAGGTGGAGTGGACCGGCCTTTCCGGGGAGACCTATCCGGACCGCCGGAAGGGCGGCCGCTTCGGCACCCACAGAGAAAGCCCCCACATTCCCGGCTATCTGGTGCCCCAGGAATGCGGAAACCATATGGACACCCGTCAGACCAGGCTCCGGACCGGCGGCAGCGACCTGGTGCTGGAAATGACCGACAGGCCTTACGCCTTCTCCGCCATTCCCTACACCCCCCAGCAGCTCAGCGAAGCGTACCATACCTGGGAGCTTCCCGCCCCCTGCCGGACGGTGGTCACGGTCTGCGGCGCCATGCGGGGCGTCGGCGGCATCGACAGCTGGGGCAGCGACGTGGAGGAGGCCTACCATGTCCTCCCGGACCGGGATATCCGCTTCTCCTTCCGGATCCGGCTGTAACATTATTTAAGTGCCTATCGCCTTTACTCCGCTGCCCGATAAATTGGTGTTTGCAGGGATACCGGGACGCAAGACCTTCCCCCGGGGGGAAGGTGCCCCAGTGCGCACACTGGGGCGGATGAGGAACGGCGATATGTTCCATATTTGTATGCACTTCGTTAAAAAGGTACATTGGAAAAGTCTGTACCGTTTGAATTGACTGCGTTGAGAATGGGAATGTGTCGCCATTCCTCATCCACCGCTTCGCGGTCCCCCTTCCCCCCGGGGGAAGGTATTGCGTTCCCTTGGCTCCCCCCTTGGGGGAGCTGGCAAAAATCTTTGATTTTTGACTGAGGGGGTGACCCGAAGGTTATGCTTCTACCCAACGACACCCTCTCCGTCAGCCCCCTTGGGGCTGCCACCTCCCCCAGTGGGGGAGGCAAGGGCGCTGTCGCGCCGCACCCTACAAATTCCAATTGATCGGACAGCTGAGCAAAGCCGAAAAGCACATTTTGAAAAACCAGCGTCATCCCCCCTTGACAAATCCTGCGAAAAAAACTGTCACTGTCAGCCCTTGCGCGGCGTGCGCATATCGCTGACAGTGACAGTTTTTTTCCTTTGTGTACCCTTGGCCAGGGGGCATTAGTTCACCGCTCCGAACTGCTGCAATGGCCAGACCCGGAACACGATCTTTCCCACGATCTGTTCTTCCGAAACGCAGCCCACGTTGGTGTTTCGGGAATCCACCGAGGTGGAGCGGTGGTCGCCCATGCAGAAGAACCGGTTGTCCGGCACCTGATAGGGAAGCTCAATATCGCAGTCTCCCAGGGCCTTTTCCGTCAGATAGGGCTCGGAGAGCTCCTTGCCGTCCACATATACCGTTCCGTCCTCATCGATGTCCACCCACTGGCCGGGTCCCGCGATGCAGCGCTTGACCAGGATCTTATTTCCCAGATAGAAGGCCACCAGGTCACCCGGCTCAAAATCCGAGCCCTTCACGGAGACCACGATCTCCCCTTCCCCAAGGGTCGGCGTCATGGACGCCCCGTAGATCTGCAGCACGGGCATCCAGATGGTGGCCACCAGCACCGCCGCGGCAGCGACGATCACCAGGGTATAGACAGTGCTGAAAAATACACTTTTAAAGCGGCTGTTGTAGGTCTCCCGGTTCAGCTCCGCCTTCAGCTGGTCCACAGTGGGCATATCCCGGCGCCGATTCTGTTTGGGTTTCATACCATCAGTTTCCTTCCTTCGCCATCCGGCGGACATTTTCCAGATACTGCTTCGCGGCCCGGTCTGCCGCTTCAAACACTCCGTTGAGCTGCAGGGCGGCTTCGGCCATGGTGCCGGCCTGCTCCAGGATGATCTGCCGGTTCTGCAGCTCCATCTCCGCCTTTTCCAGGCTGCTGCGCAGCTTTTCGTTTTCCTCCAGCTGCTCGATCAGGATCGTCAGAAGCTCTCTGCGGCTGAGACGGCGAAGTTCTCTGTTGGTCATTGTATTTCCCTCCATATTCCCTGAGAAGGCCGTAGCCCCTTCATGGACTGTGTTTCGAAACGTTTCCAAACGCGGGTATAAAATACTTCTGAATGAAATGCTTATCGGCCTGACTCAGTAGATTTGTAACGGATCGTTTATGTTTGCACCCACTGTAGGGCGGGGGCTCGCCCCCGCCGACGCACCTATGGTTTCAAACATTTGCGTCTATTCTGCCAGGCTGCGTTTCCAACCTGTTCGGCGGGGACATGACCCCGCCCTACGGATAGTGCAAACATAAACGATCCTTTCGCCGCGTTAAGCCGGGAAGCATTTCCTTCTATTTAAAGTATATCACCGCGAGCCATTTTTTCAAGTAGAAAAACGGAAAAACCCATAAGAATCACTTAAAAAAATCCAGTTTCCCATCCATCCCTTCCCGTCAGTCCTTTTTCCATTCTTTTTCAGAAATCCCTTGACAGGAGGCGCTTTCGGTGTTATAATACGCCTCGTGGTGATTCGGTTCACCCGTGATTTGAATGGGCCTTTAGCTCAGTTGGTCAGAGCCTCCGGCTCATAACCGGATAGTCCCGGGTTCGAATCCCTGAAGGCCCACCAGTTTTTTCAGGCCTTCGCCTTTTTCATATAGGGGTATAGCTCAATTGGTAGAGCGGCGGTCTCCAAAACCGTAGGCTCAGGGTTCAAGTCCTTGTGCCCCTGCCAAAAATCCCGAACGCTTTCGCGTTCGGGATTTTTAGATATTCACTCTTCACGGTAACTATTCAGTCGTGGTAGAGAGTTTCACGTAAATGATCGTTTATGTTTGCACTCACTGTAGGGCGGGGGCTTGCCCCCGCCGACGCACCTATGGTCATACATATTTGCGTTTGACGCGGCAGATTGCGTATCTCACCTGCCCGGCGGGGGCAAGCCCCCGCCCTACGTTGGGTGCGGCGATAAACAATCATTTATATGAGAAATCTCGGGTATGACTGAATAGTTCATGATTCCCTTTTCCTTGTCTCGTTGACGGCATTGCCTCCGAGGGTTTTCGGGGGGCGATCGGGTTTTTTCTTCGGCGGCGTGGGGGGGAGCGGAGGGATTTTGGGAATTTCTGGGATCTGCCGCGAAAAAACTACCCGAAAAAAAGTGTTTTCGGGTAGTGCAAAAATGCGGAAGCTATGTTATACTGACATGGACAGTATTTTGGAAGGGCTGTGCCCGGTCCCGAACCCCGAGAGGGAACAAAGGAGGAAACCATATGAAAAAAAGAATTCTGGCACTGGCGCTGTGCCTGGTTATGGCGGTGAGCCTGCTGCCAGTGACGGCCTACGGCGAAAATCCGAATTTTGGTGTGTATATTACCGGCAGTGGATTTGAAATGAGTGATGGAAGCAACTATGTATTGAAAGACAGCCAGT
>SFQY01000048.1 GCA_004562395.1 bacterium
GTTGAATACCGAAGCACTCAACTCCGTTCGACTTGCATGTGTTAGGCACGCCGCCAGCGTTCGTCCTGAGCCAGGATCAAACTCTCAAAAAATTGTATCCAAAGCCTTTTCAGACCTTAAATCAAGTTTTTGAATAATTTGCTTCTAGCAATATTACTCAAGAATTTTCGTTGGCTGTTTTTTCGCTTACGCTTAAACAATCCATAATTGTCCAAGGTGTTTCTTGGTTCGTTCTTTACGTTATTCAATTTACAAGGTACAGCGCTCGCTTCCGCTCTCGCGGGAAGCTTGCTTATCTTATCACAGCAATTTCCATTTGTCAAGAACTTTTTTCGTTCTTTTTCAAATTTCTTTGCGGTGGTTTCTCTCGCCCCCGCTCTCGCGGACAGCTTGCTTATACTATCACTTCCGCTTCCGTTTGTCAAGGGGTTTTTTCCATTTTTTCGGATTCTTTTTCCAGCACAGCAGAATGGGCAGAATGACCCCCAGAGCCAGGCTGCCCAGCGCCAGCAGCTGGCTGTCCAGACGTATTCCGCTGAGGAACAGCACTCCGCTGAGTATCCCCCAGATCAAGACCCTCTTCTTCCCATCCGCTTCTTCGGCCTGGGTTTCCAGCAGATAGGACACTGCTGTGTAGTACCCCATTGTCAGGGCAGCCGCAGTGACGCTTTCAAGCCGCTCCGCCGCGCCGAACAGGCTCAGGCTGCGGCTCAGCTCATAGACCGGCGCCTCGTTGCCTGCATCCCCAGGAAGAACACTGCTTGCCGCAGCACATGCCGTCAGCGCCAGAAGCCCCAGTCCCACTGCCGTTTTCCCATTGCATCCGGGTCTTCCTCTTCCGCACAGCACCGGGATCAGCAGCACCCACATGAGATCCGCGTCGGGCATTTTCCACACGGGAGTCAGTTCCCCCCATCTGATCTGCGGAATCCCGGACAGGAAAACCGCCCCCAGCGGAAGGATCGTCGGCCAAAGCAAGGTACAGCCTGCCCGGGCCGCTCTGTTTGTCCGGCTGCTCACCGTCCAAAGGCCCAGCAGAAGCAGGACCAGCGGCACTGCGTATTTTCCCCGGCTGTCTGTCCAGCATTGCCCGCTGCCGTGGAGCAGCTCACTGATCAGGACACTGAGCCACAGGCACTGTATCCCGCGAAGCCACCGTCCCGGGGCTGCCGTCACCTTCCGTGTCCCCCAGCACACCAGCAGGCACACGGTACCTACCGCTCCCGCCGCCAGCCAGGAGCAGGCCGCCGCGGCCTGGACGAGAGGCACCGCCAGGGCCGCAGCCTGCCAGGCTGATGCCTGTTTTTCAGGAATTTCCTTCTGATACAAGACGGTATCGCTCCCCTATTCCCATCAGCACAGGCAGCTGCTGCCCGGCGGGCCGAACATCCTTCAGCATGATCTCCGGCTTATGGGCTGATAAATAGTCCGCTGCTCCTGCGTCGGTATTGACGCCCAGGCAGACCCGGGTGGCCGGACGAAGGATCTTTCTCAGCTGCGGCAGCAGGTACGCGGCCTCCCGGGTAACCACCAGATAATCCGCCGTTTCCAGAAACACCCTTCCCGGCGCAGCGGCTTTCAGATCCGACAGTGCCGCCGCCAGATCCTCCCCATATCCCATTTCTCCCGTATCCGTCTCCACCCGTACACCGGTCTGCTCACAGTCCACATACAGCAGTTCCACCGGCAGCAGCTCCCCGACATCCGCAGTGTGGGAGGGCATCAGCGTCAGAGCGGCAGCTGCCAGTGCCGCAACCATCCACCAGCGCTTCATTTCTGATTTCTCCTGTTCTCCGGACGCAGCCGTTCCAGACGAAATTTCCGGAATTTCATCCGCCAGCGCAGAATGGACGGATCCTCCCCTTCGCTGAAGGGGGCCAGGTACGCAACATCCAGGCAGGTCAATCCGGCCAGATGGATCACCAGGACCAGAAACCCCACTGTTACGCCGAAGAGTCCGGCTGCCGCGGCCAGAGCGGCAATGCCGAACCGCCACACCCGCACCGCTTCCGCCAGGTCCCGGTTGGGCAGCACGAACCCACACACCCCCGCGATACTGACCACAATCAATGCCGCCGGAGAGATCAGCCCAGCCTCCACCGCGGCAGTTCCCACAACGATGCCGCCGATGGTGGAGACAGACTGCCCGATGGCCTGGGGAAGGTGGATTCCCGATTCCTGCAGCAGCTCAAAGGCCACCAGCAGTCCCAGCACCTCCACCGGCGTGGAAAAGGGAACGCTGCGCTTGCTTTCGATCATGGCCCGCAGCAGCGGAAGCGGGATCATCTCCTGATGGAAGACTGTCATGGCAATATAAAATCCCGGCAGCAAAAGGCTGAGGATCAGCGCGCACCAGCGCAGCACCCGGATGCAGGAAGCGGAAACATAGTCCCGGCTCCGGTCCTCCGGACTTTCCATCAGAAAGCCCAGATCCGCCGGGGCCAGATACGCCAGGGGCAGCCCGTCCACCAGCAGCCCCACCCGTCCGTCCAGCAGGCCCTGGCTGAATTTGTCCGGCCGCTCGGTATACTGCATCAGCGGAAAGGCCGTGGCACGGGAGCCTGTGACATACTCCTCCACCGCCGCGGGGGACAGAAAACCGTCAACATCAATGGTATCCAGACGGGCTTTCATTTTGTCCACCAGCTCCCCGTTGGTCAGCCCCCGGACCCACACCACCGCCACGTTGGTCAGGCTTCGCCGTCCTACGGAGGTACCATAGATCCTCAGATCGGGAGTTCGCAGATGGCGGCGGATCAGACTGGTGTTGATACGTATGGTCTCCACGAAGGCGTCCTTGGGCCCCTTGACGGTGTTTTCCACCTCGGGGGAATCCGGCCCCCGCCGGACTCCGGTCTTGATCTCAAAGGCCGCAGCCCCCACGCCCGGAAACAGCACCACGCAGTAGCCGTTGACCAGCTTCTTCGCCACAGTGTCCAAATCCTCGCAAGGTTCCGCTACACTGTTATAGACCGCCCCATGGAGGGCGGCGTCATAGAGCGTTTCCATCGTATCCGCTTTCAGATTCCGGGAAATGGGCTTCAGGATGTACTCCGACATGTCCCCGCCGGAGATCAGGCCGTCGATGGCATAGGCGTACAGCGAAAAGCCGCCGCAGGTCAGCTCCCGTACGATAAAGTCCCCGGCGTCCGCAAATAGATCGCGTATCGCTTCATCCGTCATAGTCTCACCCCGTAGGAGTATTTCCCGGATATTGCTTTTTTATCAGGGAAATGGTATAATGTTTTTTAAATTGTCAGAAGGAAAATGATCGTTTCCCTTATGACGGCAGTTTTCTGGTTCCACTGGCGCGGTAGCGCCCAAGCCTTCTCCTCAAGGAGAAGGTGCCCCAGTGCGCACACTGGGGCGGATGTGGTGTGCGGTGCACAGTTGCGATTATCGAGACATTTCGGCGAAGGAGAAGCCTTTGGTGCGCGTCCCGCACAGGTGGAACCATCGCACATGCTACAATAAACGATCATTTACCGAAGAAATTTGAGGAACAGACAATCATTTCCGGAGGGATCTGCATGAGCGAAATCGGAAACATCGAAAAGAAAACCAGCAACCGTTTTCTGAACTTCTATGAATTTGAAGCCATCCACCGGGACGGGAGGGTCAGTCCCTATTATGTATCCTCCCGGGCAAAGGATATCCCGGAG
Source organism: bacterium (assembly GCA_004562395.1). Taxonomy (GTDB): domain Bacteria; phylum Bacillota; class Clostridia; order Oscillospirales; family Oscillospiraceae; genus Faecousia. The sequence goes on from SFQY01000048.1 coordinate 3,663, forward strand.
CTGAAAGCCGTTTCCCACCAGAACAAACCCGACGGAGTCGTACTCTACGGGGTGTATGGCGAGAACAAGGATCGGGTGGTGCTGATCCGCCAGTACCGCTTCCCTCTCGGGGACTATGTTTATGAATTTCCCGCCGGGCTGGTGGAGCCGGGAGAGGACATGCTGGCCGCCGGCATCCGGGAGATGTACGAGGAGACAGGGCTGACGTTCGCCCCTGTGGAGGCAGGCTCCTATTCCAGGCCCTTTTTCACCACCATCGGCATGACCGACGAAAGCTGCGGCACCGTTTTCGGCTATTGCAGCGGGACTCCCACCAACAGCCACCAGGAGGCCAGCGAGGAGATCCAGGTGGTCATCGCCGACCGGGCCGAGTGCAGGCGCATTTTGAAGGAAGAAAACGTGGCCATCATGTGCGCTTATATGCTGATGCACTTCATCGCCAGCGACGGAGATCCCCTGCAATTTCTGAAAGGCTGATCAGGTTCACAATTATCCATTTTCAATTCCGCCAAGGAGGCTTCCCATGTCGCACACCATCGCCGCCGTATCCACCGGCAATCAGGTTTCCGCCATTGGCATTCTCCGGCTTTCCGGAGATGACTGCATTGCCGTTTCGGATAAGGTATTTTCGTTAAACTGTCAAAAAAAGCTGTCGGACGTTCCGGACCGGAAGCTGATGCTGGGCGCTCTGCATGACAAGCAGGGCCGGATCATCGACCAGTGCATGGCCGTGGTCTCCCGGGGACCCCACAGCTACACCGGCGAGGATACCGTGGAATTTCACTGTCACGGCTCCCCAGCGGTGCTGGCCGCCGGGCTGGAGGCACTGTATCTGGCCGGGGCGAAACCCGCCAAACGGGGAGAATTCACCAAGCGGGCCTTCCTCAACGGCAAGCTGGACCTGACCCAGGCGGAGGCCGTCATTGATCTGATTGAAGCGGACACCGCCGACGCCGCCGCCAATGCCGCGGGACAGGTAGGCGGGGTCTTGCAGAAAAAGCTGGCCCCCATTTACGACGATCTGGTGAACCTTTGCAGCCATTTCCACGCGGTGCTGGACTATCCCGACGAGGATATTGAGGATTTCGGCCTGGAGAACTACAGCGGCAATTTGCGAAGCGATGCTAAAGCGCTGTACAATCTTCTGAAAACCTACGGCCAGGGCAGGATCCTGCGGCAGGGCGTGGCCGCAGCCATTGTGGGCAGGCCCAACGTGGGCAAATCCAGTCTGCTGAACGCTCTGGCAGGATTTGACCGCTGCATCGTCACGGAGATCCCCGGCACCACCAGAGACACTGTGGAAGAGACGGTGATGCTGGGGTCCACCCGCCTGCGGCTCATCGACACCGCCGGGATCCGGGACACCGCCGACACGGTGGAGGCCCTGGGGGTCCGGCGCTCCAAAGAGGCTGTGGAGAATGCCGACCTGGTGCTGTTCGTCTGCGACGGCACCCAGGCACTGACCCAGGAGGATCAGGACATCATGGATCTGTGTCTGGATCAGCAGAACGCCATCGCTCTGATCAATAAGTCCGACCTGGGAAGCCGGGTGGACCCCAGCGACCTGCCCTTTATGACGGTGATCTCCATCTGTGCCAAAACCGGAGAGGGTCTGGACCAGCTGGCGGATACGGTGGACGCCATGTTCGAAAGCGAAATGCCCTGCGACGGCTCTATCCTCACCAACGCCCGGCAGTACGACGCCTGCCGCCGGGCTTACGAGGCCATGCTCCGCTCCCTCCAGGGGCTGCAGCTGGGCCTCACCCCCGACGCGGTGTTGACCGACGTGGAGGAAGCCATGGAGGCCATGGGCGAGGTCACCGGAGCCACCGTCCGGGAGGACATTACCGCCCGAATTTTTGAACGGTTCTGCGTAGGGAAATGAATCTTTTTCACACCGCATTTGCGGATGCACACAAGACAAACAGTAAGGACTGAATAATATGATCTATCTTGACAATTCCGCCACCACCAAGCCCTGTCCCGAGGCGGTGGAGGCCATGACCAAAGCGCTGACGGAAAACTGGGGCAACCCCAGTGCCCTGTATGCCTTCGGTATCGATACCGCCCATTCCCTGCGTGCCGCCCGGCATCAGGTGGCCGCCGCCATGGGAGCGGAGCCGGACCGGGTGTTCTTCACCTCCGGCGGAACCGAGGCGGACAACTGGGCCGTCTTCGGCACCGTCAAGCGGCTGGGCAAGCGGGGAAAGCACATCATCACCACCGCCATCGAGCATCACGCGATTTTGAACTGCATGAAGGAGCTGGAGGCCCAGGGCTACGACGTGACCTACCTGCAGCCGGACAGCCTGGGCCGCGTTACTTTGGAAGCGCTGAAGGCTGCCCTGCGGAAGGACACCATTCTGGTCTCCGTCATGATGGTGAACAACGAGGTGGGCTCCGTCATGCCCATCGCCCAGATGGCGAAGCTGACCCACAAGCTCTGCCCCGACGCCATTTTCCACACCGACGCGGTCCAGGGCTTTCTGAAGGTCCCTTTCGCCGCCAAGCAGCTGGGGGCGGATCTGATCTCCGTTTCCTCCCACAAGGTCCATGGTCCAAAGGGCTGCGGCGCGCTGTATATTTCTCCAAGGCTCAAATCCTTCCCGCCTCTGCTGCTGGGCGGCGGACAGGAGGGCGGCCTGCGCAGCGGCACCGAGGGGACTCCCGCCATTTTTGGCTTTGCCGCCGCCTGCGGCGCGGCAGCCGCCACCTTCCGGGAGGACGTACAGAAGGAAAAGGCCCTCATCGAAGCGCTTGTGGAAAAACTGGGAACTCTGGAGGGCGTCAGCGTCAACGGCGCCCATGAGGCGCCCCACATTCTTTCCATTGCCATTCCGGGAGTTCCCACCCAGAACACCATCAACATTCTCCAGGATCACGGTATCTGCGTCAGCGCAGGTTCCGCCTGCGCAAAGGGTCACCGCAGCCACGTTCTCACAGCCATGAACATTGCCCCGGGAGCCATCGACGCTTCCTTCCGGATCTCCCTGTGCAGGGACACCACCCCGGAGGAGCTGGATGCTCTGTTCACTGTGATCCGGGAGGAGATCCTCCCCCGGGCCCGTTGAAATTCTGCACAAGATTTCTTTCATATTGGAAACGCCAATTGTTTAAATTGGCGTTTTTCTCTTATTTATGCAATTACCCGTCAAAAAAATTGCATTTCCCTCTTGTAATTTTTCTCATCGTCTGCTACAATTCCAGCATCCTATACTTTCTAGGGAGGACATTTGTACATGAGTTATGTAGACGAAACTCTGGCACGGGTCAGGCAGCAGAACCCGGATCAGCCGGAGTTCAATCAGGCCGTTTATGAGGTTCTGGAATCTCTGCGGGTCGTGATTGAGAAAAACGAGGACACCTATCGCCGCAACGCTTTGCTGGAGCGGCTGACCACCCCCGAGCGGGCCATTATGTTCCGGGTACCCTGGGTCGACGACAAGGGCCAGGTCCAGGTCAACAACGGCTACCGCGTTCAGTTCAACAGCGCCATCGGCCCCTACAAGGGCGGCCTGCGGTTCCATCCCAGCGTTAACCTCAGCGTTATCAAGTTCCTGGGCTTCGAGCAGGTCTTCAAGAACAGCCTCACCGGCCTGCCCATCGGCGGCGGCAAGGGCGGCTCCGACTTCGACCCCAAGGGCAAGTCCGACCGTGAAGTCATGGCCTTCTGCCAGAGCTTCATGACCGAGCTGTGCAAGTACATCGGCGCGGACACCGACGTGCCCGCCGGCGACATCGGCGTGGGCGGTCGGGAGATCGGCTACCTGTTCGGCCAGTACAAGCGCATCCGTGACCTGTACGAGGGCGTTCTCACCGGTAAGGGCCTGAGCTATGGCGGCTCTCTGGCCCGGACCCAGGCCACCGGCTACGGCCTGCTGTACCTGACCGACGAAATGCTCCGGTGCAACGGCAAGTCCCTCGAAGGCAAGACCGTGGTTGTCTCCGGTGCCGGCAATGTTGCCACCTATGCCATTGAAAAGGCCTGGCAGCTGGGCGCCAAGCCCGTCACCTGCTCCGACTCCACCGGCTGGATCTATGATCCCGACGGCATCGACGTGGACACCCTGATCGAGGTCAAGCAGGTCCGCCGTGCCCGTCTGACGGAGTACGCCAAGGCACGGCCCAACTCCGTTTACCACGCGGGCAAGGGCGTTTGGAGCGTCAAGTGCGACGTGGCTCTCCCCTGCGCCACTCAGAACGAGCTGCTGCTGGAGGATGCCAAGACCCTGGTAGCCAACGGCTGCTTTGCGGTAGCTGAGGGCGCCAACATGCCCACCTCTCTGGACGCCACCAAGTACCTGCAGGAGAGCGGCGTTCTGTTCTGCCCCGGCAAGGCTTCCAACGCCGGCGGTGTGGCCACCTCCGCTCTGGAGATGACCCAGAACTCCGAGCGCCTCAGCTGGACCTTCGAGGAAGTGGACGCCAAGCTGAAGACCATCATGGTCAACATCTTCCACAACCTGGACGATGCCGCCCGGGAATACGGCATGGAAGGCAACTACGTTGCCGGCGCGAACATTGCCGGCTTCCTGAAGGTTGCCGACGCCATGAACGCTCAGGGTATTGTGTAAACAAATGATTCAGGCCCCGGCCTTGCGGCCGGGGCCAGTTTTCCGACATTTTGGAGCATGGAGGCTGGAGCATGGAAGAATACGGAACCATACGCATTAAGCTGGATGAGCTGATCAGAAAGGCAGGAATCAGCAAAAACAAGCTCAGCCACCGGGCGGAAATGCAGCGCTCCCAGATCAATCATTACTGCAACAACGACATTACCCGCCTGGATACGGATGTGCTGGCCAGGATCTGTACGGTGCTGGACTGCCGGATCGAGGATCTGCTGGAATTTGTACCTCCTGAGAAAAAAGCGGAGCAGGAGCCTTGACAACGCTCGTAAAACAGAACCGGCTCCGCCGGTTTTAGATAAAAAAAGAAGCTGCCAAAAGCAGCTTCTTTTTTATGGAGCGGGTGACGAGGCTCGAACTCGCTACCTCCACCTTGGCAAGGTGGCGCTCTACCAGATGAGCTACACCCGCGAGGAACATTGCTTATTATAGCGAGTTTTCAGAAAATGTCAAGCCCTTTTTTAAAATTCTTCCATATTTTCTGTGGGCGGCTCCGTCTCATCCTCCGGAGCCGGTTCCGCAGTGGTCTCAGGCTCCGTTTCGGGCGGCTCCGTCTCCCCCTCCTGGGCGCCTGTCCAGACCGGTTCCGTATCTGCTGGTTCCGGGGCACCGGTGCAGACGGGGTAGGCGGAATAATCCCACACATATCCCCGCATCTCCAGATCCGTATACTCCCGGAAGCCGCCGGAAGCGCTGCTTCTCAGCAGATCCACATGGTAATAATAGCCGTTGTCCAGCACCAGATTCCAGGTTCTGGGCTCACCGGAAAAGGTTCCCGTGATGATATCACATTCCAGCCCGGCGGCGCGGCACATGGCGGCGTAGACCGTGGCAAAGGCACGGCTGTCCCCCACCCCATGGCGCAAAAGGCTGTAGGCCGGTGTAATGGAGGTCTCAATGGTATAGTCAAACCGCTCCATCAGGAACGCGTAGAGCTGGGCGTATTTCTGGCTGTCGGCACCGTCACCGCTGACGTACAGGGCCGCGGCGCTGAACACCGGCTCCACCTGGGACTTCATCTGCCGCAGGACATCCCGGCTGTTCTGATAGGTGAACAGAAGCTCCACCACCCGGGACTTTCCCGTGCCGTAGAGATTCACCGCCACCTGCGGCGTCTCCATCACCAGCTCAGGGAACTGCGTGGCGTAGTCCTGAACCATCTGCGTAAAATCTCTGGAATAGAAATCCTCCACCAGCAGCACCACGCCGGAGGCATAGCCCTTCAGGGCCTCGGACAAGGCATCCTGCGCCATGTCCATATTCTCCACAGTGCGGATCCTCTGGATCTCCGCCCGGCTATGGCGGTAGGCAATGCTCACCGCCAGGGCCGGCTGACCGCCGCTGGTGCCCAGATCATAATGGATCTCCTCCACGGCATAGGCGCCCAGAGGATAGGAGTCCAGGGCATAGCGCACCGCCACAGACATGCCGCTCTCCAGGGACTCAGCGGGATAGTCCCCCACGCCGATCACTGCGCTTTCAGTACCGGCAGCGATGAGATTCTCCAGTGCCGCCATCAGCTCCTGATAGTTGGACGCGGAAACGGCCCCGGTCTGGATGGTCTGCTGCTGCTCCCGGTGAGGCGTCACGGACACATAGCTCCCGTCCAGCCAGCTGCAGCCCGTCAGCAGCAGGCTCAGCGCCAGCAAGAGCAAGATTCCTTTCCGTTTCAAACCGGTCCCCTCCTTTGTTTCACAGGGAATTCTTGGAATACCGGGAGAAGCCGTCACCCAGCACCTGGTGGGCCTCCTGCACGATCACAAAGGCCGCCGGATCGATCTCCATGACCAGCTCCTTCAGCTCCGTGATCTGCTGCTTTTTCACCGCCGCCAGCACCACCTTGGTTCCTTCATGGCTGAAGCTGCCTTCCCCATGCAGGAAGGTGGCGCCCCGGTCCAGCTTTTTTCCGATGGCCTCGGCCACGGCTTCGTACTGTTTCGAAATGATCAGGGCCACATTGGAATAATCGAACCGATAAACCACCGCGTCCACAACCTTGCCGCAGATGAACACCGTCACGCCGGTATACAGCGCCTTGCTGACATCCCGGAACACAAGTCCTGTGAGAACCACCACAAACACATCCACGCTCATACTGATCTGTCCGATGGGCACATTCCGGTACCGGAGCTTCAGCAGGCGCACCAGAATATCCGAGCCGCCGGTGGAGGTGCCGCAGACAAACACGATGCCAAGGCCCAGGCCGCAGATCACACCGCCGTAAAGGGCGCTGATCAGCGGCTCCATGGGAGGCATCCGGACAACGGCCAGGCCATCAATGAGTACAGAGCTGAGCAGCATACCCAGCAGGCTTCCGAAGAAGAAGCGCCGCCCGATCTTCAGTCCGCCGATGATGAACAGGGGCAGGTTGATCAGGATCGTCAGAATACCCACACTGCCCAATCCCGTCAGCTCCACCACCGCCATGGCAAGACCCGATACGCCGCCGGGGTTCATGTCGTTGGGTTCCAGGAACAGGGCAAATCCCACCGCGAAGATCGCGCTTCCCACCACCGTTTTCAAAATCCAACCGTATTGATGCCAAATCTTGCCCATACTCGGCCTCCCGTTTATTGAATTTCTGTTAATGCTTATCGTCCTAACTCAGTGAAATGATCGTTTATGTTTGCACTCACTGTAGGGCGCGGGCTTGCCCCCGCCGACGCACCTATGGTTATACATATTTGCGTTTGACGCAGCAGATTGCGTATCTCACCTGCTCGGCGGGGGCAAGCCCCCGCCCTAGATCATTTACGACTTTGCTGAGTCAACCCGATAAGCATTTTTCTGTTTTTTAAAGACGGACATCACGCCCCGTTCCGCCTTTTCCCCGGGTTATATGTCGAAGGTCTGCTGTTTGTCCGGGGAATCCTCCGGCTTCAGCGGCATACCGGCGGAGGGAATGGTCTTGGCCCGGTAGCGGCTCTGGTTGACGATGCCGCTGCTGTCCAGCAAAACCGCGTCCCGGAGCAGTGCTTTTTTCTTCAGGCTCACCACCGCCACACCCAAAGTGGAACGGGTGGTCTTGGGCAGAAGCTGGGCGGTGGAAATGATGGCGGCCCGTCCGTCGGTGGTATACAGCGCCACCTGTTCGTCCGACTCCAGGGCCAGTACCCGGACCAGCGGGCTCTTATCGGAATAGGCGCCGGTCAGCTTTTTGCGGTTGGTCTTGGTCTCGTAGGCGGACAGAGGGACCTTGGCAGCCTTGCCGTTCTCGAAGAAGAACAGGACAAAGCCCTTGTAATCCCCGCAGAATACCACTGCGGACAGATTTTCTCCCGGCTCGAAGCCCAGCTTCTGGGGCAGGTAATCGCCCAGCTGGGAAGCCTTGCCGTCGTCAAAATCCGACAGCCGGGACTTATAGCACTGGAATTTATCGGTGAACACCAAGAACTCCGCCCGGTTTGTGGTCTCCCGGGAGAAGTCCAGGCTGTCGCCCTCCTTGAATTTCTGTTCGCCGCTCATCCGCAGGGACTGCTGGGTAATTTTCTTGAGATACCCCTCCCGGGATACGAACACGGTAACAGGATAGTCGGGGACGGCTTCCTCCTCTTCCTGAGGGGCAGTCTCCTGGACATTGTAAATGATCTCCGTTTTCCGGGGCTGGCCGTACTTGGCGGAAACCTCCTGCAGCTCCTTGATGATGACGCCTTTCAGCTTCCGGGAGCTGTTCAGGGTGTCCCGAAGCTCGGCAATCTCCTGCTCCAGCTGGCTGATGGCCTTGGTCTGCTTCAGGATGTATTCCTTGTTGATGTTGCGCAGCTTGATCTCCGCCACGAAATTGGCCTGAATCTCATCGATGCCGAAGCCGATCATCAGATTGGGAACCACTTCGTTTTCCAGCTCCGTCTCCCGGATGATGGCAATGGCCTTGTCGATGTCCAGCAGGATCCGCTCCAGACCCTTCAGCAGGTGCAGCCGGTCCTCCTTCTTCTGGATCTGGAAGAAAATCCGGCGCTTGACGCAGTCCATCCGCCAGGCCACCCATTCCTCCAGGATCTCCCCTACCCCCATGACCCGGGGCATACCCGCGATGAGAATATTGAAATTGCAGGGGAAGCTGTCCTGCAGGGGGGTCATGCGGAAGAGCTTCTGCATCAGCTTCTCCGGCTCCACGCCCCGCTTCAGATCGATGGTCAGCTTCAGGCCCCCCAGATCCGTCTCGTCCCGCATGTCGGTGATCTCCCGGATCTTTCCGACCTTGATCAGCTCCGCCACCTTGTCCATGATCACTTCCGTGGCGGTGGTGTAGGGGATCTCGGTGATCTCGATGAGGTTGCCTTCCTTCACATAGCGCCACTTGGCCCGGAGCTTAAAACTGCCCCGGCCTGTGGAATAGATTTCCCGGGTGGCTGCCTCGTCAAACAGCAGCTCCGCGCCGGTGGAAAAATCCGGACCTGGCAGGGTCTCCAGAATATCGTGGTCGGGGTTTTTCATCAGGGCGATGGTAGTATCGCAGACCTCCCGGAGATTAAAGGAACAGATGTTGGAGGCCATACCCACGGCGATGCCCTGGTTGGCGGACACCAGCACGTTGGGGAAGGTGGTGGGCAGCAGAGACGGTTCCTTCATGGTGGCGTCGTAGTTGTCCACCATGTCCACGGTGTCGCTGTCGATGTCCCGGAAGATCTCGGCGCAGATGGGATCCAGCTTTGCCTCGGTATACCGGGAAGCGGCGTAGGCCATGTCCCGGGAATAGACCTTGCCGAAGTTGCCCTTGGAATCCACAAAGGGATGCAGCAGCGTCTCGTTGCCCTTGGCCAGGCGGACCATGGTCTCATAGATGGCCGCGTCGCCATGGGGGTTCAGGCGCATGGTCTGGCCCACGATGTTGGCGGACTTGGTCCTGCCGCCGGTCAGAAGCCCCATCTTGTACATGGTGTACAGGAGCTTGCGATGGGAGGGCTTAAAGCCGTCGATCTCGGGAATGGCCCGGGAGACGATGACCGACATGGCATAGGGCATGTAGTTATATTCCAGGGTTTCGGAGATGGCCTGCTCCGTGGTGGAACCCTGAAGGCCCATAATGCCGTCGGTGTTGATTTTTTTCTTTTCCGGTTCTTGCTTCTTTCGTGCCATTTTGCACTCCTTATCCTTCTAAACGGAAAATGATTTCCATGTCACAATGATACCGCCGTAACGTTCTTCCTGTAAAGGATCGTTTACGCTCTGATGGTTGCTGTGAACGTGCAAGGCTCCCTCTGATGAGGGAGCTGTCGCGAAGCGACTGAGGGAGAGAAAATATTCTGTCTTTTACCGTATTTACCAAGAACTCGAAAGGTTTCACCCTTTCTCTCCCCCAGTCAGCTTCGCTGACAGCCCCCTCGTCAGAGGGGGCCTTGGGGACGCGAAACGATCATTTATGAACTGTTTTACGGGGAAAAATCGCTGTTTCTGGCTTTTCCGTTTTCAATTATTACGAAATATCCGCCAGCTCCAGGTATTTGGCGCCGTTTTCGGCGATGAAGTTTTTCCGCTCGTTGAGCAGATCGCCCAGGAGCATGTCGAAATAATAGCTTGTCCGCTCCGCGTCCTCGGGCATGACCTTGATAAGCCGCCGGGTTTCGGGGTTCATGGTGGTCATCCACATCATCTCCGGATCGTTCTCGCCGAGACCCTTGGAGCGCTGGATGGTCACCTTTTTCCCCTCCAGGTCCTTCAAAATCTTTGTTTTCTCCTGCTCATTGTAGGCAAACCAGGTCTTGTCCTTGCAGGTGATCTCAAACAGGGGGGATTCGGCGATATACACATACCCGTCCCGGATCAAGGTGGGGCACAGCCGGTAGATCATGGTCAGGATCAGGGTGCGGATCTGGAAGCCGTCGTAGTCGGCATCGGTGCAGATGACCACCTTGCTCCAGCGCAGCTGGGACAGGTCAAAGGAGGAAAGCTCCTTTGACTTCTTACCCTGAACCTCCACGCCGCAGCCCAGCACCTTCATCAGGTCGGTGATGATGGGAGAGGAGAAAATTTTGTTGTAGTCCGCCTTCAGGCAGTTGAGGATCTTGCCCCGGACGGGCATGATGCCCTGGAACTCCGCGTCCCGGCTCAGCTTGACGCTGCCCAGAGCGGAATCGCCCTCCACAATGTAAAGCTCCCGCCGGGAGGTGTCCCGGCTGCGGCAGTCCACGAATTTCTGAACCCGGTTGGCAATGTCGATATTGCCGGAGAGCTTCTTTTTCACGCTGCTCTTGGTCTTCTCGGCGGACTCTCTGGCCCGCTTGTTCACCAGGATCTGCTCCGCCGCCCGGTCCGCCTCCTGCTTGTTCTCAATGAACCAGACCTGCAGCTGCTCCTTGAAAAAGGCGGTCATGGCGTCCTGGGTGAACTTGCTGTTGACGGACTTTTTGGTCTGGTTCTCAAAGCAGCCGATGGTGGAGAAGCAGTTGGTCACCAGCACTAGGCTGTCCTGGATGTCCTGGAAGAGGATCTTGCTTTCGCTTTTGGTATACTTGCCTGTGTCCCGCAGATACTTGTCAAAAGCCGCGGTAAAGCCCAGCCGCACAGCCCGGTCGGGGCTGCCGCCGTACTCCAGCCAGGAGGAGTTGTGATAATACTCGATGTGGCTGACCTGCTTGGAAAAGCAGAAGGAGGCCGTGATCTTCAGCTTCATCTCCGGCCTTGTTTCCGCGTCCCGGCCCCGGCGCTCCGCCTCCCAGTAGACGGGCATGGTGAAGGCGTTGTCTCCCACCAGCTCCTCCACATACTGGCGGATGCCGTTCTCGTAGCAGAATTCCTCCGTTTCGAACTTGCCGCCCACCTGGTTGCGGAACTGGAAGGTCACGCCCTTGTTGACCACCGCCTGACGGCGCAGCACGTCCCGGAAGTACTCCACGGGAATGTTGATATCCGTGAAGACCTCCCGGTCCGGCTTCCAGTGGAACCGGGAACCGGTCTTTTTCCGGTCCGCGGGCTGCTTTTTCAGGCCGCCGACGTTGCGGCCCTTCTCGAAGTGAAGATCATACCGGAAGCCGTCCCGGCGGATGGTGGCGTCAAAATATTCCGAAGCATACTGGGTGGCGCAGGAGCCCAGACCGTTGAGGCCCAGGGAATACTCGTAGTTCTCGCCGTTTTCGCCGTATTTGCCGCCGGCGTACATCTCGCAGAACACCAGCTCCCAGTTGAAGCGCTTTTCCTTTTCGTTATAGTCCACCGGGCAGCCCCGGCCGAAGTCCTCCACCTCCACACTCAGGTCCTCGTAGCGTGTGACAATGATGGTGTCGCCGTGGCCCTCCCGGGCCTCATCAATGGCGTTGGAGAGGATCTCAAACACCGCGTGCTTACAGCCCTCCAGATCGTCGGAGCCGAAGATGACCGCGGGACGCTTGCGGACCCGATCCTCGCCCTTGAGCATGGAGATGCTGGAATTTCCGTATTGTTCCTGCTGTTTTTTACTTGCCATGTTTTATACCTGCCTAAGCCTTGCCATAATATTTCAGTTTATTATTATACGCAATTTTTCCCGGGAAGTCAACTGCCGCCCTTCCGGAGCCCCGACACGGAAAATAACCTGCCCCGGATCCGGATATACTATGCCCAAAGGAGGCGTTCCCATGAAATCCATCTGGCAGGACAATCCTATGCCCCATTTTCCTCCGCTGTGGGGGGATATTCACACGGATGTGCTGGTCGTCGGCGGCGGAATGGCCGGGCTGCTCTGCGCTTACCTTCTGGGGCAGGAGGGGATCCGCTGTGCCGTGGCGGAAGCCGGAACCATTGCCGGAGGCGTCACCCAATACACCACCGCCAAGCTCACCTTCCAGCACGGTCTGATCTACCGGCAGCTGCTGGACCGCCTGGGGTCGGAACGGGCGGGGCTGTATCTGGAGGCCAACCGGCAGGCTCTGGAGGCCTATCGGGAGCTGTGCGGAAGCATCGACTGCGACTTCACCGAGGAGGACAGCTTCCTGTTCTCCGTCTCGGACCGGGACCGGCTGGAAGAAGAGCTTTCCGCGCTGATCGCCCTGGGGTACCCCGCGGAATTCGCTGAGGGACTGCCCCTGCCCATTGATACGGCAGGGGCCATAAAATTCCCCCATCAGGCCCAGTTTCACCCGCTGAAGTTTCTCTCCGCCATCGCCGAGGACCTGACCGTCTATGAAAACACTCCGGTCCGAAGTCTGTCAAAGGATGGCGCCGTCACCGATCACGGGAAAATCTACGCCGAGGATATGATCGTTGCGACCCACTTTCCCTTTTGGAACCGCCATGGCAGTTATTTTCTCAAGCTGTATCAGCAGCGTTCCTATGTGCTGGCGTTGGAGAATGTCCCGCCTCTGGGGGGCATGTATCTGGAGGAACGGGAGAACGGCCTGTCCTTCCGGAGCCACGGCGGCCGGCTGCTTCTGGGAGGCGGCGGACACCGGACCGGGTTCCCCGGCGGCGGCTGGCGGGAGCTGGAGGATTTTGCCCATACCCACTATCCCGATGCCTCCGTTCTCTGCCGCTGGGCCACCCAGGACTGCATGAGCCTGGATGGAATCCCCTATATTGGGCAGTACAGTGCCCGAACCCCAAACCTCTATGTGGCCACCGGCTTCAACAAGTGGGGCATGACCTCCGCCATGGCGGCAGCCCGGATCCTTTCCGACCGGATCTCAGGGAAGGACAATCCCTATGCTTCCCTGTTCTCCCCCTCCCGGAATATGCTCTGTCCCCAGCTGTGGAGCAATGCCAAAGAAGCCGTGAAGCACCTGCTGACCGTCAGTCCCCGGCGCTGCACCCATATGGGCTGCGCCCTGCAGTGGAATCCCCAGGAACACACCTGGGACTGTCCCTGCCACGGCTCCCGGTTCGAAGAAAACGGAACCCTCATCGAGAACCCGGCAACGGAAAACCTAAAAAAGCGGGGCTGAGAAAAGAAAAGCTCCGAAATATTCAGGCCCAGGAGGACCCATCAGGAAAATGACCGTTTACGTTTGTACCCAACGTAGGGCGGGGGCTTGCCCCCGCCGAGCAGGTAAGATACGGAATCTGCCGCGTCAAACGCAAATATGTATAATCATAGGTGCGTCGGCGGGAGCAAGCCCCCGCCCTACGTTGGGTGCGATATGAAATCATGGATGCTACGCTAAACGATCATTTACGCGCAAATTGCTTGTACGGCTGAATGGCTGCATCTCTTTTATCTATCCCATCTTTTATTGGTTTTCCCTCTTGTTTTTTTCTGAGGGTGCGGTTATAATAATTCGAGAAACAAATAGGAGGTCATTTCCATGGCTGTTAAAATTGAAAAAGAAACCATTATCGGCGATATCCTGGACATCGCCCCTCAGTCCGCTCCCCTGTTCTTCGCCATCGGTATGCATTGCCTGGGCTGCCCCTCTTCCCGGGGTGAGACCGTGGAGGAAGCCTGCATGGTACACGGCATTGAGTGCGAGTCTTTTCTGGCACAGCTGAACCATTTCCTGGAGGCTTGCGAGGCCAGCGAGGCGGAGAAGAACGCCTGATTTCACCGGCTATGCCATCCCGGTCCGCCGGGATGGCGTTTCTTTTTTGGGAGGAAACCATATGAAGCTTCCCCTTTCCAACCGGCTTGCGGCCTGCTGTTCCTTTGTATCCCCCGGGGACCGGGTGGCGGATATCGGCTGTGACCACGGGTATCTGGGCATCCATCTTCTGAAAAGCGGTGTCGCCAGCTCCGTCATTGCCGCCGATGTCAATGCCCAGCCCCTGGAAAGCGCCCGGCAGAACGCCGAACGGTTCGGCGTCCGCGGTCAGATGACCTTCGTCCTCTGCGACGGTCTGACCCGGGTTCCCAGGGATTTTGACGTTCTTGTCTGCGCCGGAATGGGGGCAGATACCATGATATCCATTCTCGGCCAGGCCCCCTGGCTGAAAAAAGGCACCTACCGTCTGATCCTGCAGTGCCAGAGCAAGCGGCCTCAACTGAGGGAATACCTGTACCGTCAGGGCTTCGTCATCCGCCGGGAAACCCTGGCCCGGGACGGGAAATTTATTTACCCTGTGATGGAGGTCATCTACGCCCCGGGAGCGACTCTGTCCGCGGCGGAATCCTACATCACCCCGGCCCTCCGGAGCAGCGGCTCCCCCCTGCTTCCTGAATTTCTGCGGATGGTCACCGGCGGCCTTCAGAAAACCGTGGACGGTCTGTCCCGGACCGGCGGGGAAGCTTACCTGAACTATGCGGAAATATTGCGGCAGCTAACGGAATTGGAGGAACGCTATGACGACTGTTGCTGATGTGCTGGCATTTGTGGAAACCCTGGCTCCCCGGTCCATGAAGGAGAGCTGGGACAAGGTGGGACTGAACGTGGGCCACCTGAACCGCCCCGTGACCAAAATTCTGGTTGCCCTGGATCCTTTTGACCATGTCTGCCGGGAGGCCAAGGCAACAGGCGCTCAGCTTCTGGTAACTCATCACACCCTTCTGTTCCACCCCGGCTTTGTCTCCGACGCTTCCGCCCAGGGAAAAAACGCCCTGTTCCTCATCGAGAACGGCATCGCCCACATCAATGCCCACACCAATCTGGACCTGGCTCCCGAAGGGGTCAATGACGCCCTGGCGGCCCGGCTGGAGCTGTCTCAGGTCCGGGTTCTGTCCCCCAGGGGATTGGACGAGCAAGGAAGGGAGTGGGGACTGCTCCGGGGCGGCTTCGTTCCCGAACAGTCTCTGCCGGAATTTCTGACCTTTGTCAGACAGCGTCTGGGCTGCGAGGGACTGCGCTATGTCAGCGGCGGCAAGCCGGTCCGCCATGTGGCCGTGGGAGGCGGGGCCTGCTGCGACGAAATGGGTCAGGCAGCGGAAGCCGGCTGTGATACCTTTGTCACCTCCGACGCCAAGTACAACGACTTCTGGGACGCCAGGGACCTGGGGCTGAACCTGATCGACGCGGGGCATTTTTACACGGAGAATCCCGTAATTCCCCTTCTGGCGGAAAAAATCGCGGCGGCGTTTCCGGAGGTTACGGTGCAAATTTCCGAAACCCATCAAGATTGCATGAAATTCTTTTGAAAGCGGTTGATTTTTTCACGGCAGTCTGCTAAAATAGATAGGCCGATTTTATAAATCCAAACCAGAAAGGGTAGAGATACAATGTCCGGACATTCCAAATGGCATAACATCCAGAAAACCAAGGGCGCGCAGGACGCCAAGCGGGCCGCCGCCTTCACCAAGATCGCCAAGGAGCTGATCGTGGCTGTGAAGGAGGGCGGCGGTATCACCGATCCCGCCAACAACTCCCGCCTGGCCACCGTTATCACCAAGGCCAAAGCCGCCAACATGCCCAACGACAACATCAAGCGCTGCCTGGAGAAGGCCTCCGGTGCTGCCGGCGGCGACAGCTACGAGACCATCACCTATGAAGGCTACGGCCCCGGCGGTGTGGCTGTCATTGTGGAGACCATGACCGACAACCGCAACCGGACCGCAGGCTCCATGCGCCACCACTTCGACAAGTTCGGCGGCAACCTGGGCGCCACCGGCTGCGTCAGCTGGAGCTTCGACAAGAAGGGCGTGCTGGTCATCGACAACGAGGACGGCGACTATGAGGAAGATCAGGTCATGATGGATGCCATGGACTGCGGCGCCGACGATTTTGAGGCCGAGGACGACGTGTTCACCGTTTACACCGATCCTGACGATTTCAACGCCGTGGCCGACGCCATGTCCGCCAAGGGCTACCCCTTTGTCTCCGCCCAGATCGAAATGGTTCCCCAGAACTACCAGAAGCTGGAGGACCCCGAGCAGATCAAGCTGATGGAAAAGCTCATCGACATCATGGAAGAGGATGACGATGTGCAGAACATCTGGCACAACTGGGAAGAGTAAGCCAAAATTTATATCCGAATTTCAAAAAGGACGCGGAACACCCAGCGTCCTTTTTTCTGTTGCGAAGGCAGCGTTCCGTCATACTGTCATCCCACACATAAATGATCGTTTAGCGCAGCATCTAGCAAACAATGCCGCACCTAACGTAGGGCGGGGGCTTGCCCCCGCCGAGCAGGTTGGATACATGCTCGGCTGC
>SFQY01000001.1 GCA_004562395.1 bacterium
GGGGGTGTCAAAGACTACCTCCGGCTTGGCGTGAATGTCGATCATGCCCTTTTCGATGCACTTGTGGTAGCGCACCATGCGCTGCATACCGTGGGACTCAATGCCGTACAGGTCAGAGGTCAGCAGCACGTCCTGAATAATGTCCGCTTCGGCTTCGGTAAAGCCGAACTTCTGAAATGCTTCCATGCACAACCGGTGCAGGGTGTCGTAGGACCAATATTGATACGCCATAGCAAAAACCTCCTTAAAAAAGCTATACCATGATTTTCCCGGCAGAAGACGCGCCGCATTCGGAGTACGCTGCTGGCAGCTTTCCGGGGAAATGGGTGTCTTCTGATCGTTTTCACCACCAATGATAAACGATTTGCACGCTCTGTGCAAGGAACTATTCTACGAAATCAAGAAACTATATTACAATTCTTTTGCAAATTATTTTATTATGTGCTATGATTATTTCCGGGAAGGAGCTGATTCGAATGACATTCAAAGAGGCAATTCTGTCCGCGCCTGGAAAGCAGTCTTTTCACGCACGCTGGTATCAAAACCGCGTTTCACCGGGAAAACGGCCATATATTGCCCATTCTCACCCCGCGATCGAATTTGGTTATTTTAAAGATTGCTACGGTACCTTCACGCTAAAAGATAAACAATATTCCATTGAACCCGGTGATATTTTTATTTTCAGGAGCAATGAACAGCATCACGTCACAGAAATTCTCGGCGAGAAGGATATCATTTCCATGGGCTTTCATTTCTTCCCGGATTTTTTTTGGTCCCACAGCAATGACGCCTTTGACGCCAAGTATGTGCAGATTTTCTCCCCCAAGAACAAGCATTTCGAAAACCGTCTGGAACGGAATTCAACGGTTACAAATCAGATTCGGGAGCTGCTGGAAAAGATTCACGAAGAATTTGAAACGCAGTCGGAGGACTACGGGCTGATGATCAAATCGTATCTGATCGCGATTCTGATCCTGGTGATCCGCCAGAATGGGTTGGATGCCTCCGGTGAATTGGAATCGAACCTGAATATCACCAGTGAAAACATCCGCCGTATTCAGCGGGTAATGGACTATATTGACCAGCATATCACCGATGAACTGACGCTGAAAACCCTCTCCTCCGTTGCCAATATGAGCACATCATATTTTTCCCAGCTTTTCAAGGAGCTCAACGGCTTTTCCTCCTGGGACTACATCATCTCCAAGCGGATTGACCTGGCACAGAAGCTGCTGCTCTCGGGAAACGACTCCATTTACAGCATCGCTCTGCAAAGCGGTTTCAACAACACCACGAATTTCTACAAGGCCTTCAAAAAGCTGACGGGTGTCCCCCCGTCCACTTACCGCAAAAATTAACTGCCGGACATGCCGGAACGAACGCTGCGTGAGGTGATGATCCAATGATTCAATCTGTCGGCCGGGCACTGGATATCCTGATGACCGTCTCCGATATGCGCGGAGAACCTGTCACCCTGGGAACCATCGCCCAAAAAACCGGCATCCATGCCAGCACCTGCGCCCACCTGGTTCAGACCTTGTGTGAAAAAGGGTTCCTGTCCCAGGTATCCCGGACTTCGGGATATATTTTGGGTGCCTACGCCTATTACCTGACCCGCTATAAAACATTCCACAAGGAATTGATTGAAACCTGCAATCCCGCGTTGAAATGGATTCAGCGCAGGACCGGCCATACCGCTCTGCTGGCAATTCTTGTGGAAGGGGAGAAATTTGTTATCAGCTACGCGGAGGACAGCAAATATCTGCTTCATGAGCGCGGAGAGCTGTTCCGCGGCAACCTGTACAACTCCGCCACAGGGCGGGCCATGCTGTCCACGATGCACCGGGGGGAGCTTGCCAGTCTGGTGCAGAAAATCGGCCTGCCCCGGGAGGAGGACTGGCCCGGAATTGATTCGCTGAACACCCTGGAAAAGGAGCTTCAGGTGCTGGCCGAAAAGAAAATCGTCTGTATCGAGAACAGCTGCGATCAGCAGTATGATGCCATTTACGGAATCAGCATCCGGGCCCCCCGGCTGGGTAACTGTGCCGTCGGCCTGCATGTCCGCCAGGAGGCGATTCCCACGGAGGAAGAACAACGTCAAATCGAGAAGATCCTCCTGGCGGGGACAAGAGAAATCAACCGCCGGCTTCGGTTTGAGAGAGAACTGATGTAGCCATGATTCATACCAGGGAACGGGTTCTGGAATCCTGACAACGAAAATAACGCCTGCTGACCAGCCAAAATTCTATTGTGACACAAGACATTTCTCGCCAAATTAACATATCATAAGTTCAATATGCGCAAAAAAATTATAAAATCTCCGGAAGGGGCATTGAACCGCGCCCTCTTCCGGAGATTTTCGTTTTATTTGGCTTTAACCAGATGGCAGGCCACATAATGGCCCGGGAGGACCTCCCGTAGTTCAGGCGGATCGTTTTTGCACCGTTCACAGGCCGAGGAACACCGGGAATAGAACCGGCATCCGGGATTGAGGCTGATGGGATTCGGCACATCACCCTCAAGGACGATCCGCTTCGGTTTGTGATCCGGATCGGCTACGGGGATTGCTGAGATCAGCGCCTTGCTGTAAGGATGCAGCTGATTGGAAAACAGCTCTTTACAATCCGCAACCTCCACAAGACTGCCCAGATACATGACGCCCACCCGGTCAGACATGTGCCGGACCGCGGGCATGCCATGGGCAATAAACAGGTAGGCAACCCCAAGGTCACGCTGCAGGTCCTTCAGAAGGTTCAAAATCTGAGACTGAACGGAGACATCCAGTGCGGAAACCGGTTCATCACAGACAATCAGACGGGGATTCACCGCAAGCGCTCTGGCAATACAGATCCTCTGGCGCTGACCGCCTGAGAATTCATGGGGATATTTCCGCATTTCCCGTTCGCTCAGCCCGACCCGGTTCAGAAGATCCGCCACACGTCTGGTCAGTTCCTCACCGGATGCCAGCTTATGCTTCCGGATCGGCTCCGCGATAATCTCATATACCGTCATGCGGGGATTCAGGGAGCCATAGGGGTCCTGGAAAATTATCTGAATCTCTTTGCGCATCTCCCGCATCTCGGTTTTGCTTAGTGTCTGAAGGTCGCGGCCGTCAAAAATGACCTCTCCCTCCGTCGCGTCCAAAAGACGGAGAATCAGCTTTCCGACGGTGGTTTTTCCGCAGCCTGATTCGCCAACCAGTCCAAAGGTTTCTCCTCTTCGGATTTCAAAGCTGACTCCGTCCACAGCCTTTACACTGGCGACTTCCTTCTTCAGAATTCCCTTGGTTACCGGAAAATACTTTTTCAGATTGTTAACGCGAAGCAACTCATCCATTGGCTGCGTCCTCCTTCCGGTTAACGCTGTTCCAGCAGCGCACTGAATGTGTTCCCTGAACCGTCATGGGCGGAAGGCCGCCGGCGCGGCACTGCTCGGTGGCATATTTGCATCGGGGCGCAAAGGGACATCCGGCGGGCATATCCGAGAAGTGGGGAACCGTTCCATCGATGCAGTCCAGCCGCTCCGCGGTACTGTCCATCTGCGGCATGGAATTCAGCAAGCCGATGGTATAGGGATGCCAGGGGTTGTAGAACAGGTCATGCACATCCGCAATCTCCATGATGGTTCCGGCGTACATGACCGCTACCCGGTGGCAGATTTCGGCAATGACTCCAAGATCATGGGAGATATACAGGATAGACATCCCTGTTTTCTGCTGCAGCTGCACCAGAAGTTCCATAATCTGGGCCTGAATCGTCGGGTCCAGCGCCGTTGTGGGTTCGTCCGCAATCAGGAGCCTGGGATTGCAGGACAGCGCGATGGCAATCATGACCCGCTGCCGCATTCCTCCGGACATTTCATGGGGATAATTATCGATTCTGCTTTCGGGCAGAGGAATTCCCACAAATTCCATCATTTCAATGGCCTTTTGTCGGGCTGCCTTTTTATCCAGCTTCTGATGGAGCATAATCGCTTCCTGAATCTGATTGCCGCAGGTATACACCGGGTTCAGGCTGGTCATCGGCTCCTGAAAAATCATGGAGATTTTATTGCCCCGGATGTTGTACATTTTTTTACGGGGATACCGAATCAAATCCTCTCCCTCAAAAAGCGCTTCTCCGCTGAGTATCCTGCTGCCGGTGGCGGGAAGCAATTGCAGCAGCACCTTGGAGGTGACGCTCTTTCCGGAGCCGGATTCGCCGACCAGTCCCAGAATTTCCCCTTTATAGATGTCAAAGCTGACGTCTCTGGTCTGAGGAAGGTACTTTCCGTTGTATTTGAAGGCAACACTTAAATTCTTGACTTCCAACAGTTTCTCTTTCATCGGTTTCCCTCCTCAGTCGGCCTTCAGCCGGACGTCCAACGCGTCACGAAGGCCATCGCCAACAAAGTTCAGCGCGAGAACAACCAGCAGGATCATCAGTCCGGGGATGATGCTAAGCCAGGGCGCCCGGCCCATATACTGCTGGGAGGTTTTCAGAAGGTATCCCCAGCTGGCATCCGGCGGCTGAATACCAAGGCCCAAATAGCTCAAAGACGCCTCGGAAATGATGGCCTGGGCCGCGTTCAATGACGCCTGGACGATGATGACCGGTGTCACATTGGGCAGCACATAGCGGACAATGATCTCAAAGTCATTCAGGCCAATGGCCTTTGCCGACTGAACATATTCCATTTCCCGGACGGTCATAACCATGGAACGGACGACACGGGCAAAGGCCGGCGTAAAGCAGATGCCGATGGCAATAATACAGTTGCGCAGCCCCGAACCCAGGGCGGCGGTAATCGCCAATGCCAGAATCATGGTGGGCAGAGACCAGATGGCATCCATCGCGGCAGTAATCACCCGGTCAATTGTCCCCCCATAGTAGCCGGACAGAAGGCCCAGCACCGTGCCCAAAACCATCGAGATGGCCACGGTAAAAATACCGACGATGATTGTATACTTTGCGCCGTATATCACACGCGCCCACATATCACGGCCCAGATCATCCGTACCGAAGGGATGCTCCGCGCAGGGCTTAACAAAGGTGCTGGTATAGTCCATGGCATTGGGGTCATCCGTGCCCGAAACCTGCGGCGCGAAGATTGCCACAATCACAAGGAGAAGGAGAACCACCATGCCAAGCACCGCCAATTTGTTTTTCAGCAGTTTTCTAAGGGCTTTTTTTCCGTTACTCATACCCCTCATCCTTTCTTTGCTGCGACACTGATGCGCGGGTCAATCAGAATGTACAGAATGTCCACAAAGGTATTGATCAGCACTACAATGACCGCAACCACCATGATCATCCCCATGGCAACGGGATAGTCCCGGTTCAGAATGGAGGTAACAATCGCGCTGCCCATTCCGGGAATGGCAAAGACCGCCTCGGTTACCACCGCGCCGCCGATCAGACGGCCAATCTGCATAGCGGTAACGGTCAAAACAGGAATCAAAGCATTGCGCATGGCATGCTTCCAGATCACCAAACTGCTGCGCAGACCTTTGGCCTGGGCGGTCATGATATAGTCCTGCTGCAGCACTTCCAGCAGTGAGGAACGGGTCTGGCGCATCACAGTGGCAGCGAAGCCGAATCCAATGGCGATGCAGGGCAGGATGATACAGCGCAGGTTCCCGATGGGATTCTGAGAAAAGGATGTAAATCCGGAGGCCGGAAACAAACCCTTCTGCACAGAGAAATACATGACCAGCAGTAACCCCAGCCAGAAAGAAGGCATAGCCACACCCAGCATGGAGACAACACTGCCGATGGTATCGAAAATGCTTCCGCGTTTGACCGCGGACAGCACGCCCAGCGGAAGCGCGATCAGTACCGAGATCAACATGGACACCAGCGTGATTTCCAAGGTGATGGGAAGCCGCATCTTAATTTTCTGGGCTACCGTCTCAGAGGAAACCAGGCTTTCCCCCAGGTCTCCCCGCAGCAAATCCGCCAGCCAGGAAAAATACCGGGTCACAACCGGTTTGTCCAGTCCCATTTTCTCACGCAGCTGCGCCACATATTCCTCATCGGCGGTCTCTCCGATCAGGCTCATGGTGGCGTCGCCCGGAAGCGCGTTGATCAGAATAAACAGCACAATGCTGATGATCAGCAGCAGCGGGATGACGGACAGCAATTTCTTCAGGATATTACTAACCATTCTAATCTCCTTTTTAAGAAAGGCAAGATGGAGTATGGTTCACAACTCCACCTTGCCTCCTGGGGTATGTCTATGTCAGAAAGAAAGCCGCGGGTTAATCAGCCAGCCACATTTGAGACAGGTCCCAAGCGCCAAGCGCCAGAGTCGTAAAGTTCTGGACGCTGTTTGCATAGGCGTCATGACGGGGCATCTGGTACAGGAAAATGGAAGCGCAGTCGTTCAGATAAATCTCCTGGGCCTTATGCAGAACCTCTTTCTGCTGCTCGGCATCATAGATTCCGCTTAAGCTCTGCAGCAGGGAATTGAACTCTTCTCCCTTGTATGTGGAGTAGTTATTGGCAGAGGTAGCGCCCATGTTGGTGTTCAGCTGAACATAAGCGTCAACACGGGGAACCGTCATCTTTGCAAGACCCAGCTGACCGGTGTGCTCCGTGGTCCAGATAGATACCCACTCGGTGCGCTCCATGGACTCCAGAACCAGCGTAATACCGGCAGCGGCCATCTGCTGCTGCAGAACCTGCATAACCGTATTGTCGGGCTCACGGGAGATGCACTGCATGGTCAGGGTCACGCCATCGGGATAACCGGCTTCCGCCAGCAGGGATTTGGCCTTCTCAACGTCAAAGGAGTAGGGGGTATAGTTGCTGTAGAACCACTGACCAGGGTCGCAGGCCCAGTTGCTGGCGAAGCCATATCCGCGTGTAATCACGTTTGCCAGGGCATCCCGGTCAATGGCATAGGCAAGAGCCTGACGGACCTTCTGGTTGCTCAGAATCTCGTCGTCGATCTGGCAGAACAGCGTATAGATATCAGAGGTGGCGATTCGCTGCAGAGTAAAATTGGTATTGGACTCCAGCTGCTCGATGCCGGTGGTGGTCAGATAGTCGGTCAACTGAATATCACCGGCCAGGAGGCTGTTGACCTTGGTGGTCTGATCGGTAATCATGGAAATTTCGACGCGGTCAAGGTAAGGCAGCGGCTTTCCGTCCTCGCCGTTCCGATAGTAATCCTTGTTGGCTTCCAGGGCGATGCTGACGCCTTCCACATATTCCGCCACCTTGAAAGGACCGGTACCGCAGGCATTGCTGGCCAGATACCCGGCACCCTGAGACAGAGCGGAGGGGGCAATCATCAGACCGGAATAGTTGGTCAGGTCGGTGATAAAGGTGGAAGAAGGCTGGTTCAGATTGATCTGGACGGTAGCGGGGTCCACAACCTCAACACTTTCAACGCATTTGAGCTCGGAAGCAAAGATGGCTCCCACATCCGGATTCATGAAATAGTCAAAATTCGCTTTGACCGCGTCGGCATTAAAATCCGTGCCGTCGTGGAACTTAACGTCGGTACGCAGATGGAAGACAATGGTCGTATCATCCACAACCTCCCAGGATTCCGCCAGACCGCTGACCAGGTTGCCGTTGGAGTCTGCCCGAACCAGGGTCTCGTAGATCTGGCAGATAACATCATAGTCAGAGTCACGGGCGTTCACTTTGGTCGGATCCAGTGTGGAAAGCAGAATGCCTTTGCCAACCTTCAGCGTACCGCCGCGAACGATACCGCCTTCCTCAGCAGGAGCTGCCGCGGTGCTTTCCTTGGCTGCGGGTTTTTCCTCAGCCTGTGTTTTCGTTTCTTCGGATTTGGAACCACAGGCTGCCATGGACAGAACCATGACCAGTGCAAGTAAGATGCAAAGTAATTTTTTCATGTTTTCCTCCTTAATCTGTTGTTGCGTTTTCTTTTATCGGTACGGAAGCGTTTGCTCCGACAGATACAATTTTATTTCCGAACGAACGCGACAGCCTCCCGGACACGGGGAGCATTCTCTTCGCTGACCCCGCTGTGCTGTACCAGTTCCTCCTGCAGCTTCGTGAAACCGAAATCGTCCAGAGAAATTCCCATCCCGGCCAATGTAACTGGAACGCCGATTGCCCGGTAGAAGGACCGAACTCTTTCCTGATATGCCTCCGGCATGCCGTTGGCGTGGAGCTGCGCCAGAATACCCACGCCGACGATCTCTCCGTGCAGCCAGTCCCTGGTTCCCACATAGCGGCCCCGAAGCACCTCATTGAAGCCGTGGGCAATGGCAAACCGGGAGCCGGTTCTTCCGGAGAATCCGCCCATATTGCTGATAATACCGGTTGCGGCGATACAGATATAAACCGCGTCCTCCAGGCTCTGGCTGACCACCCCGCTGCGGTTATCCAGGTAGGCCTGCTGCCCGCAGGTGAGCAGAATCTCATCACCGGCCTTCGCCATGGTATATCCCAGATATTTGGAGATGTCCACATCTGTGTAATTCAGCTGGCTTCGCATGGAACTGTATTCACAGGATTTTGCCATGGCGTCAGCCATACCGGCAGCCAGGAGCCTTGCCGGAGCATGCGCCAGAATCTGGGTATCCACAAACACCCCGTTTACTTCATCCGAATGATACCGGGTGTGGTCCTGGCAGCCCTCGCGGTTATAGACAACGGACAAAGCCGCATAGGCCGCACAGGTTGCCGCGCAGGTGGGAACGGTATATACCGCACACCCCAGCAAGGCGGCTACAGCCTTTACAAGATCCATAACCTTTCCGCCGCCGACACCCATGACGCAGTCGCTGCCGTCCTGACGGACCAGCGCGGCATAAGCGTCAATTTCCTCCGAGGTACAGAACCCGGAGAAGGAATGCACGCTGAACGGAATCCCCGCCCTGGACAGCCCCGAGGACAATCCCGGCAGTGCCGCGCCCAGGGCTTTTTCACCGCCTATGATGCACACACTGTAATGCCCCTTGCGTTTCAGCTCTTCCCCACAGTCCGGAAGAATGTTCGGACCTTGAAAATAATTCCCGGCACCAGAACACATTTTCTTCTTGTTCAAAGAGAATTCACCTCCCACTCCCCTGCAAAATTTCTTAAAAATAACCAAAAACCGATTCGCTTAATTGAACATTTTGTTATTTACTACCTAAAATATAAGCCAAAAACCCCCATTGTTCAATAAACTATTGTGCGGAAAACATTAACTATCTTATGTTGTTTCCCCAAACCGCCTGCCCGATTTCCCGGCCGGTTGTCTACCGAGCGCGCACCCGGACTGATATTTTTTCGTCTTGACAGAAGCGAAAAGACCGGAAGATTCTTCTTGTCCCGTAAGTAATTTCATAATATGAAATTACTTGACAGACGCATTCTATCAATATATTCTAGAAACAGCTTCCTGTAAACAGGGAATTTTTAGATATTTTCATGATAAGGAGAAGAATTATGGCTGAAGAGAAGATTACTGATGTTTACGAACGCCGCTATATTGAAGTTGACTACGATGTTGAGGATATCGCCCGCAGATACAAAAAGCTGTACACCGCTTTGATTTACGATACTATGGAAATCGAATTCGGTCTGGGCGGACGCGCCATGGACAGCGGCATCTACCCCCTGACCAATGACATGAAGGTTGCCGGCCCCGCCTTTACCGTGATCCGCCGTACGACGCCTGCCCGGGACGCATACACCTACAACATGCGTCTGGGCCTGGTAAACAGCATGACCCCCGGGTGCATTCTGCTGTCCGACGTTCAGGGCAACAAAAACTGCGGTCAGTTCGGCGAGATCACCGCAACCACCATGCGTGCCCACGGCTGCGCCGGCGCGGTGATTGACGGCTCCACCCGGGATTCCGCCCTTCTGGTCAAGATGGGATTCCCCACCTTCTGCCGCTTCCGCAGCCCCGTGGAATCTCTGGGACGTTCCCTCAACGTGGATTACATGATTCCCATCTATGTCAACGGCATCGACGGAATGCTCCAGGTCAACCCAGGCGATTACGTTTTCGGCGATATGGACGGTGT
This sequence comes from bacterium, assembly GCA_004562395.1. Classification (GTDB taxonomy): domain Bacteria; phylum Bacillota; class Clostridia; order Oscillospirales; family Oscillospiraceae; genus Faecousia. The sequence continues at coordinate 9,980 of SFQY01000001.1, forward strand.
TGTGATTGTCCCGAAGGAACTGACGGTTAAGGTCCTGGAGGTTGCCGAAAAGGCATTTGAAGCGGAAAAAGGGAGCCGGGAGGCCATGGCCCGGGGCGAGGATCCCTTCGAGGTGTTCAACCGGTTTGGCCGTTTCTGAGCCGTCGGGAGTCCCGTTATGATTCTTTCGGATTATTTCCTGAGCACTCCGGACCTGCAGTGGCAGCTGGCAAGACAGCTGGGGATAAATCACGCGGTAGTCCGGCTGCCGGAGGACCCGGAGTTCGATATCACAAATGCCGCACATATCAAGGCTGTGGCGGAACGTTTCCGGAATGCCGGAATTCAGCCGCTTGTGGTGGAGCCCATGCCGAATTCCGTTCACGATCACATCAAACGCGGTGACGACCGGCGGGATGAGAGCATCGAGAAGGTCCTCAAAATGATTCCGCTGCTGGCGGACAACGGCTGGGAAATCATCTGCACCAATTTTCTGGCTGAAGTCGGATGGTATCGTACAACCCATACCCTCCCGGAACGGGGAGGCGCCCTGGTTACCGGCTTTGACCGGAAGGATGTCAAGATTGATCCCGCGCTGTCCATTGACGAGACTTCGCTTTGGAAGAATCTGCGCTACTTTCTGAAGGCGATCATTCCCGAATGTGAACGATGCGGCATCAAAATCGCATTGCATCCGGATGATCCGCCGGTCAAAAAGCTGGGTAATCTGAGCCGCATCCTCATCAGCAGGGAAAATATGCAGAAAGCCATTGATCTGGTCCCCAGCCCCTGCCTGGGAATCACCATGTGCCAGGCAAACTTTGTTGCCATGGGCGAAAACGTATATGATTGCATTTCGCACTTCGGAAAGCAAAATAAGATATTTTTTGTGCATTTCCGTGACATATCCGGTACCCTGGAGTGCTTCCACGAAACATTCCACGACAACGGGCAGACCGACATGGTCAAAGCGCTCAAATGCTACCGTGACGTGGGATTCCGCGGTCCTGTTCGGATTGACCACGTCCCCTCCATGGCCGGCGAGGCCAATGACCGTCCGGGCTATGAGACCATTGGAAGGCTCTATGCCATCGGCTATCTGAGAGGGCTGGCAGAAGCAATCGGGTATCCCCTTTGACATTTTTGACAGCCCCTTCGAGCCTTGAGACAGATACCATCTTCCCCTTTCAACCGTACCCCGGGAAAACTACGAATCTGGTTTTCCCGGGGTACTTTGTGGGCTCCGCGGGGAAATGGAAGGTATTTTTTCGGAAGAAATCTGAAGTCAGAATCTTCCCGACGTGAGGCAAGGAGAACAGTCTTTGCGGGCAACCCGGCATGGAAAAAATGCTGTCATCCCCGGTTGGCGGCAGGGATGACAGCATTCTGGATGGGTTGGATAATGGCCCACAACGCATCTGCGTCCGGTTACAGGAACCGGTACACCGTTTCGCTGCGGTATTTCTCCCCGGCTCTGGTAATGGGCTGGGGCCAGTCGGGATGGTGCAGCGCGTCGGGGTAGAACTGGGTTTCCAGAGCCACGCCGGAGCGTTTGCCGTAATAGACGCCGCCCTTGCCGGTTTCGTCCAGGAAATTTCCGGCGTAGAACTGGATACCGGGACAGTCCGTGGAAACTGCCATGGTCCGTCCGGAGACGGGGTCCGACAGTATGGCACAGGGATTGCAGAAAACCTCCCAGTTGTGGTCATAGCCGCCCTGCAGGACCAGAGGCTCGTAATCCAGGTCGATGTCCCGGCCGATGGGCTTTGGGGTCCGGAAATCCATGGGGGTGCCCTCCACCTTCCGAAGCTCTCCCGTAGGGATGTTCTGCGGGTCATCGGGGTTGAAGAAGCGGCCGGGTAAAATCAGGACCTGGTCCATGGCGGCGCCGGTCTTCTCATGGCCGGCCAAATTGAAGTAGCTGTGGTTGGTCATGTTGAATACCGTGTCCTTGTCACAGACGGCGTTATAGGCAATGCGAAGGGCTCCCGGCTCCAGGGTATAGGAAACCCGGATCCTGGCGTTTCCAGGGAAGCCCTGGTCGCCGCTGGGGCTGTTCAGCTCCAGGACCAGGGCGTTTTCGGTGTGGGACAGGACCTGCCACATCCGTTTGGAGAAAAACTCCGGGCCGGAATGAAGATTATTGCCGTTCTCGTTGGGGGTCAGGGCATAGGTCCTGCCATTCAGAACAAAGCAGGCGTCCTTCAGCCGGTTGGCGTTGCGGCCCACAATGGCGCCCAGGCAGGCATTCCCTTCCCGGTAGCCGTTGCAGTCGTCATAGCCCAGAACCACGTCGGCAAGGGTCCCGTCCTGACCGGGAACCAGCAGCCGGACCAGTGTGGCGCCATAGTCGGATACCGCGGCGGACAGCCGGCCACAGGATATGGTGTACAGGCTCGCGGTTTCTCCGGAGGGCAAAGTGCCGAAAAATTCTCTCATGAAATCTTCTCCTTCCATTTTTGTATGGGAAACATGCGGAATTATGTTAAGAGGGCTTTTCGGGATTATACTATATTCCGCAGGGGATTTCAAACCTTTCTTTTCCGGTTTGGCGGAAAAAGAAAACTTTCGCCCTTTGCCCCGGCGTTTTCTCCGGGCCGCGGAAAAGGGAACTTTTTCGTTTTGAAAACACATATACTATATTTTGTATATAGGGCTTGACAAAACCACAATATCTTGTATAATAGGGCGTGCAAAGCAAATCCATGTCACAGATTCCAAGGAGGCACCCCTATGAAAATTATCAAGCGCAACGGCGCGGAAGTTGTTTTTGACATCCACAAAATCATGATGGCCGTGACCAAGGCCAATGACGCGGTGGATGAGAAGGTTCGTATGACCCCCCTGCAGATCCAGCGGATCTCCCAGAGCGTTCAGATCGCCTGTGAGGAAATGGGACGCAGCCCTTCTGTGGAGGAGATTCAGGATCTGGTGGAGAAGGCCATCATGGCCCACGGCGCCTTTGAGGTGGCCAAGGAGTATATCACCTACCGCTATACCCGCAGCCTGCTGCGGCAGTCCAATACCACCGACGACCGGATCCTGAGCCTCATCGAGTGCAACAACGAGGAGGTCAAGCAGGAGAACGCCAACAAGAACCCCACCATCAACGCCGTCCAGCGGGACTACATGGCAGGCGAGGTCAGCAAGGACATCACCCGCCGGATCCTGCTGCCCCGGGAAGTGGTGGAGGCCCACGAAGCCGGTATCATCCATTTCCATGACTCCGATTATTATGCCCAGCACATGCACAACTGCGACCTGGTGAACCTGGACGACATGCTGCAGAACGGCACCGTTATTTCCGGCACCCTCATTGAGAAGCCCCATTCCTTCTCCACCGCCTGCAACATCGCCACCCAGATCATTGCCCAGGTGGCCTCCAACCAGTACGGCGGCCAGTCCATTTCCCTGACCCATCTGGCGCCCTTTGTTCAGATCAGCCGGGAGAAGATCCGCCGGACCGTGGAAAAGGAAATGGCGGAATTCGGCATCGCCCCCTCCGAGGAAGCCATCTCCAAGGTGGTGGAGGACCGGCTCCGGGAGGAGGTCCGCCGGGGCGTCCAGACCATCCAGTACCAGGTGGTGACCCTGATGACCACCAACGGGCAGGCGCCCTTCATCACCGTGTTCATGTACCTGAACGAGGCCAAGAACGAGCAGGAGAAGAAGGACCTGGCCATGATCATCGAGGAGACCCTGCGCCAGCGCTACGAGGGCGTGAAGAACGAGAAGGGCGTATGGATCACCCCCGCCTTCCCCAAGCTCATCTACGTGCTGGAGGAGGACAACGTCCGGGAGGGAACCCCCTACTGGTACCTGACCCGTCTGGCCGCCGAATGCACCGCCAAGCGGATGGTGCCGGACTATATCAGCGAGAAGAAGATGAGAGAGTTCAAGCTCTCCAAGGGCGAAACCCCGGGCAACGGCGACGTGTATACCTGCATGGGCTGCCGCAGCTTCCTGACTCCGGACCGGTCCGGAAACGGCTGGGACAACGTGGCCCGGGCGAAGAATTACGAGCCCGGCAAGCCCAAGTACTACGGCCGGTTCAACCAGGGCGTGGTCACCATCAACCTGGTGGATGTGGCGCTGTCCTCCGGCCGGGATATGGGCAAGTTCTGGGAGATCTTTGAGGAGCGGCTGGAGCTGTGCCATACGGCGCTGCAGTGCCGCCACGAGCGTCTGAAGGGCACCCTGTCCGACGCCGCCCCCATCCTGTGGCAGTACGGCGCTCTGGCCCGTCTGGAAAAGGGCGAGCCCATCGACAAGCTGCTCTACGGCGGCTACTCCACCATTTCCCTGGGCTACGCGGGCCTGTACGAGTGCGTCAAATACATGACCGGCAAGTCCCACACCGACCAGGAGGCCAAGCCCTTCGCCCTGTCGGTGATGCAGAAGATGAACGACAAGTGCCTTCAGTGGAAGACCGCCGAGAATATCGACTATTCTCTCTACGGCACGCCCCTGGAGTCCACCACCTACAAGTTTGCCAAGTGCCTGCAGAAGCGCTTCGGCCTGATCCCCGGCATTACGGACAAGAGCTATATCACCAACTCCTACCACGTCCATGTGGCGGAGCCCATCGATGCCTTCACCAAGCTGGCCTTCGAGTCCGAGTTCCAGCAGCTGTCTCCCGGCGGCGCCATCAGCTACGTGGAGGTTCCCAACATGCAGAACAACATCGACGCGGTTCTGGAGGTCATGCAGTTCATCTATGACAACATCATGTACGCCGAGCTGAATACCAAGTCCGACTACTGCCAGGTCTGCGGCTTCGACGGAGAGATCGAGATCCGGGAGGACGACGGCAAGCTGGTGTGGGTCTGCCCCCAGTGCGGCAACAAGGATCAGTCCAAGATGAATGTGGCCCGGCGTACCTGCGGCTACATCGGGACCCAGTACTGGAACCAGGGCCGTACCCAGGAGATCAAGGACCGGGTACTGCACCTGTAATGCTGTTTTCACAAAAGCGCGTCCCATGACCGTGATATCCATCCCGGCACCCTTTGAAGGGGGCCGGGATGTTTTTTTACAAAAAGGGGATTGTGTACCGGCGGCAAAGCGTGGTATAATCCGACAGTACTTTTCCGAAGGGAGCGTTCCGCTATGAAAGAAGCAAAAGCCATGGCCTATGTGAATATGTACGGCGTACTGGGTACGCTGGAGAATCTCTGCGCTGTGGACGATACCGCAAAATCCATTCTGGCCGAACTGAAAAAGCCCGTTTCTCTGTGCTTTTCCGTCAAGAACGGCCCGTGCTGCACTTTCCATTTCACGGCCCGGGGCTGCGCCATGACCGAGGGCGACGAGGGCTGTACCGCAAAAATGCAGTTCGGCAGCCCGGAGGCCTTCAACGCTCTCATCGACAGCGCGAAGCCCGGGATCCCCGTGAAAAACCCGGTCCAGGTCCTGACCTTTCTGATGGGACCCTTCACCAGACTGACGGACCGGCTGACCCAGCTGCTGCGGCCCGACCCGGAAGCGATAAAGGACCGTGCCTTTTTTGAGGAGAGTACCATCCTGACCCTTTACACCATTTCCGGGGCCATTTCCGCCCTGGCCAATCACGATTCCATTTCCCGGATCTCCGCCGGGTACACGGTGGACGGGGAGATCAGCCTGGGGATCCGGGACTGCGCGGCGGTGACCATCCTGGTAAAGGACCACCGCTTCACCACGGTGAAGAAGCCCAGCGCCAAGCCCCGGGCCATCATGGAGTTTGCCACCATTGACCTGGCGGCGGGACTCTTCGCGGGAAAGGTATCCACCATCAATGAGATGTGCAAGGGTACCATTTATCTGCGGGGCATGATCTCCATGCTGGACAATGTCAACCGCATTCTGGACCGGGTTTCCGTATACCTGGGCTGAGGAGGGAACAAATATGAGCAAATATCCGGAATACTGCCACGAAAAAAGCCGTGCCTGGTTTGACCGGGCGCTGAAGGTGATCCCCTCCGGTATCTACGGTCACCTGGGGCCCAGCGAGGGCCTGTTCCTGCCGCTGGAAAAATGGCCCCTGATCTCCTCCAAAGCCAAGGGAACCTATTTCTGGGACATGGATGGCAACCGCTACCTGGATCTGATGTGCGCCTACGGCCCCAATGTGCTGGGCTACGGAGACCCCGATGTGGACCGGGCCGCCCTGGAGCAGCTGATGGCGGGCAACTGCACCACCGCGCCCTCCTACAAAATGGTGGAGTGCGCCGAGCTGCTCACCGACACCGTGGCCTGCGCCGACTGGGCCTTCTTTATGAAAAACGGCACCGACGCCACCACCTTTGGAGTTCTGACAGCCCGGGCGGCCACCGGGCGGAAAAAGACCATCTTCCTCCGGGGCTATTACCACGGCAACCAGCCCTGGGCCATGAAGGCGGACTATCCCGGTATCCTTCCGGAGGAGGTGGCCAATAACATTGTGGTACCCTGGTTTGATCTGCCCGCTTTGGAAGCGGCCTGGGACCAGGCGGGGGGAGACGTGGCGGCGCTGATCGCCCAGCCCTATGACCACGGCAACTTCTACGACAACCGCTGCGCCTCCAGGGAGTACTGGGCCGATGTCCGGGAATTCTGCACCAGGCACGGTATTGTGCTGATCATCGACGATGTCCGGGCGGGCTTCCGGCTGGACCTGGCAGGCTCCGACCATTACTACGGCTTTGAAGCGGACATCATCTGCTTCTGCAAGGCTCTGGCCAACGGCTACAACATGTCCGCCGCCTGCGGCAGGGAGTCTCTCCGGGCAGCGGCCTCCAGTCTGAGCTACACCGGCTCCTACTGGATGAGCGCGGAACCCTTTGCCGCCTGTATCGCCTGCATCAACAAGATGAAGGCTCTGGACACCCCTGCCATGTTCCGCCGCATCGGAACGAAGCTGACGGAGGGCCTCCGGGAAGCGGGAAAGGCCCATGGCTTTGATCTGGTGGTTTCCGGCGAGCCGGCGCTGTTCTATCTGCGCATTGCCAACGACGACAGTCTGATGCTCCATCAGGAATGGGTGGCGGAATGCGTCAGCCGGGGACTGTTTATCACCAGCCACCACAACCACTTCATCAACGCGGCCATCACCGACGAGGATATCGCGCTGGCCATCGACATCGGGGAGGATGCCTTCGGAGTGGTCGCCCGGCGCCATCCGGAACTGGAGCTGAAAGGATAAGGAGAAAACCATGACAGAATTTCGCTATGATACCCAGCTTCTGATCGAGGGTCACGACCTGGATGAGGATGCCATCAACGATTATTTTGTTGAGAACTTCCGGGGGGACTGCCTGCTGGCGGTGGGAGATGAGGATCTGATCAAGATCCACTACCATACCAACGAGCCCTGGAAGGTGCTGGAGTACTGCGCCTCCCTGGGAGAGATCTACGACATCGTGGTGGAGGACATGGACCGTCAGTCCAGAGGGCTGAAGGGATAAATCAGCGGGGCGCTCCCATTGGGGGCGCCCCGTTTCCGTATTCAGCAAGCCGTGTTATCCCGTTTTTTTCCAACGGATCCGCAAATTTGCAGGGAAGGTCATTTCCTTTTCCCGGGAATGCGCTGTATCAGGCCGATGAGCTGCCCGGAGAGAACGACGGTCAGCAGGGAATAAGCGATGCGCCGCAGGGGAATATAGGTCAGGGACAGGGTCAGCACCGTCAGATCACTGATGAGATAGAGCCACTGGATGGGCACCCTGGTCAGGTGGGACAGGCTCATGGCCAGCGCGTCGTCACCGCTGGTGGCGCCTCCGGCCCGGACGCACAGGCCCGCGCCGATGCCGATGAACGCAGCCCCGGCAATGGAGGCCGTCAGAGGCATATTGGCAATCTGAGGCCACAGTGGGGGGAACAGCTCGCAGAGGGCATAGGCGGCGGAGTAGCCGCAGGAGGCGACCAGGGAATACCCGATGAAGTCCCGGCCCAGGGTCCGCCAGCCCAGGGCGTAGCAGGCACCGTTGAGGATCAGGCTGGTAATGGCGGGGGACAGGCCGAGCCAGTGGTCCAGCAGCAGGATCAGGCCGAAGATGCCGCCCTCGGTGACCCCGGAGAGGGCGTGAATGTTGTACATGCCGAAGGCCTGCAGGGCGGAGGACAGGAAGGCCACAATGCAGTTGGATATTTTTAGCTTTGGGATTCTCAGGGACATTTTTTGAACTTTTTTCTCCTTTTTGCTTTTTGGACAGGATACCACGAAAACCGAATGCTGTCAAGGCGGGCAGCTGCCGGAGAACCCGCCCGGCGCCGAAAAGGAATGCTTACCGCAAGCCCCGGGGAAATACGATCCTTCGGCTTTCTTCGATGCCCGGCGGCTCGATCCGGTGGGTGCAGAACAGGCCGTACAGATCCCCGGCCCGTTTTTCCAGTTCCCGGCAGGGGTGGTCGAATCCCTCTCCCGGATTGAGGAAGGTGCCGTTCTTTTTGGCTTCCTTTAAAACGGAGCGCCCCCGGCTGCTGAGGGCCAGCACCCGGATGTAGGGAGCCTCCGCCTCCAGTGCTTCTTTGGAAATGCCCAGAAAGGCGCACATCACCATCCGGTCCAGCCGGGTCCGGGTATAGCGCTTGGATTTGACGGCGGTGAGAATGGCCTCCAGGGTGGGCTGCCGGCGGCTTTCCCGCATCAGCTTCCGCCAGAGTCCCTCGCTGCCGTAGGGCAGGGCCTCAAATTCTCCCTCCGTCATGGTGCGAAGTCTGGCCAGAATGGCTTTTTCTCCCGCGGCCAGGGTATGCAGCGGAGCGCCCTCCAGCAGAGGACGGACCGGCTCCGGGACGAAGGGCCGCCAGTCGCCTCCGGACAGCAGCAGCTCCCGCACCGCCGTGGCGGAGGGGTTGGCGGGGTCCGCTTTTTCGGCGTGGTAGCTTCCCTCGCGCCAAATGGGAAAGATCTCCAGAGGGGAATTCTGGGCCAGAATGGCCTTGCAGTATTCCAGGGCCAGAATGTTGTTGGGAAGGGACAGGGGCTTCCCGGACAGGCCCATGCGCTCCAGGGCTGCCTGACGGGCGGCGGGAAAGGAGTGCCCCTGGGCCAGAGCCTGCCGCAGAAGCGGAGGAAATTCCCCGCTGAGACTGGCTTCGGCAGCGGCCAGAAGCCAGGCCCTGTCCGCCGATTCCGCCCCGAAGCAGAGGGTGCCGCACATCCGGGACAGAACCCGCACGCCCCCCGCCGCAAAGCCCTCCGCCGAAGACAGGGCGGTGGTGACGGGCAGCTCCACAACCAGATCCGCCCCGCACAGCACCGCCGCCTCCGCCCGGAGGGATTTATCCACAATGGCGGGAGCGCCCCGCTGCACGAAATTGCCGCTCATGGCGCAGACAATGGCGCAGTCCTCCCCAAATTCCTCCCGGATCCGGGCAATTTGCTTCCCGTGACCCAGGTGAAAGGGGTTATATTCGCATACGATACCGACGGTCCGCAAAATTCTCCCTCCATTTTCCAAAAAAATTCCACTGAGGGCTTGAGAAATTGAGAAAAATGAAATATAATACATCCAGCTATGGACATCATACCATATTTTTCGCAAATTGAAAATATTTATTTAGGAGGCATATCCCCAATGAATGTTCTGATTATCAATGCCGGCTCTTCCAGTCTGAAGTATCAGCTGATGAATCCCGAGACCGGCGCCGTGTCCGCCAAGGGCCTGTGCGAGCGTATCTATATTGACGGCCGCCTGACCCACAACGCAAACGGCAAGAAGGTCGTGAAGGACATCCCCATGCCCACCCACTCCGAGGCCATCCAGGCGGTTCTGGCCATCCTGGTGGATCCCGTGGACGGCGTGATCAAGTCCACCGATGAGATCGATGCCGTGGGCCACCGTGTCCTGCATGGCGGCATGGAGTTCTTTGATTCTTGCATCATCAACGATGAGGTGATTGCCGCCATTGAGAAGTGCATCCCCCTGGGCCCCCTGCACAACCCCGCCAACCTGATGGGCATCCGTGCCTGCCAGGCGGTCATGCCCACCACCCCTCAGGTGGCTGTGTTCGACACCGCCTTCCACATGACCATGCCCCCCATGGCTTACCGCTACGCCATCCCCACCGAGTACTACAAGAATGACTCCATCCGCCGTTACGGCTTCCACGGCACCTCCCACAAGTATGTCACCAAGCGCGCCATTGAGCTGATGGGCCGCAAGGACATCAAGCTGGTCAACTGCCATCTGGGCAACGGCTCATCCCTGTCCGCCGTTAAGGACGGCAAGTGCCAGGATACCTCCATGGGCCTGACCCCTCTGGCCGGTGTTCCCATGGGCACCCGCTCCGGCGACATCGATCCCGCCGTCGTCCAGTTCGTCATGAACAAGTACGGCATGAGCGCTGACGAGTGCCTGAACATGCTGAACAAGAAGTCCGGCGTTCTGGCCCTCAGCGGCATCTCCTCCGACTTCCGTGACATCGAGGAAGGCGCCAAGGACGGCAACGCCGACTGCGAGCTGGCTCTGGACAAGTTTGCCTATGAGGTCCGCAAGTATATCGGCTCCTACGCCGCCGCTCTGGGCGGTCTGGACTGCCTGGTGTTCACCGCCGGTGTGGGCGAGAACTCCGCTTCCATGCGGGCCCGGATCTGCCAGGGCCTGGAGTTCCTGGGCGTGAAGATCGATCCCGAGAAGAACAATGTCCGGGGCAAGGAGGCCATCATCTCCACCGATGACTCCAAGGTCACCGTCTGGGTCATTCCCACCAACGAAGAGCTGATGATCGCTCAGGATACCGCTGAGCTGGTCAAGGCCGCGAAGTAATTTTCCGCAACCGCAGAGCCGCCGCGTTCCAAAGCGGCGGCTCTTTTTCTGCGGATTCATCAAAGGAGGCACTTTTATGCCCATACCCGGAGTGGAACAACCGAATCTTCTGCCAATCGGGGATACCCTGCGGCTGCGGCGGTTTGCCGATCAGTATGCCTTTGCCTTTGACTGGTATCAGGATCCCGAAACCGTGTGGCTGGTGGATGGGGTGAAAACGCCCTATACCTGGGAAAAACTGGGCAGAATGTACCATTACCTGGATAAGCAGGGGGAACTGTATTTTATCGAAGTCCTGGAAGAGGGCGTCTTCCGGCCCATCGGGGATGTCTGCTTCTGGAAAGACGATCTGCCCATTGTCATCGGCGACCCGTCCTGCCGGGGAAAGGGCATTGGCCGGAAGGTCATCGCGGCGCTGATCCAAAGGGGCCGGGACCTGGGCTATGATACCCTCCGGGTCAGCGAGATTTACGAATATAATGGGGCTTCCCGGAAATGCTTTGAAAGCATGGGCTTCCGGGCCTGTGAAAAAACAGAGGATGGAAGCCGCTATGTGTTGATGCTCAACAAGCCATCACGATGCGACGGCACATAGATCACTTGGTAAATGATCGTTTATCATTGCACCCAACGTAGGGCGGGGGCTTGCCCCCGCCGAGCAGGTTGGATACATGCTCGGCTGCGTTAGATGCGGATATGCAAAACCATTGGTGCGTCGGCGGGGGCAAGCCCCCGCCCTACGTTGGGTGCGAGCGTAAACGATCATTTTCCGCACTTTTTCTGTGACGGAGCCGTTATGAAAAATTTATTGCAGGAGGTCAATCATGCAAACCGTAACCGAGCGCTTTCTGCGCTATGTAAGCTTTGATACCCAGTCCGATGACGCCTCCGAAACCTGCCCCTCCACGGCAAAGCAAAAGCTGCTGGGGGCGGCGCTGGCGGAGGAAATGAAGGAAATGGGCATTGCCGATGCCCATATGGACGAAAACGGCTATGTCTACGGCACCGTTCCCGGAGACCCGGCGCTGCCCACCATCGGCCTCATCGCCCACATGGACACCTCTCCCGATGCTTCCGGAGCGGATATCCGGGCGAAAATCGTGGAATACCGGGGCGGCGATGTGTGCCTGAACGAGAAGCTGGGAATTTTCCTGCGGGAGGCGGACTATCCTTCTCTTAAAAATCACCAGGGCAAGCATCTGATCGTCACCGACGGCACCACCCTGCTGGGGGCCGATGACAAGGCCGGTGTTGCGGAGATCCTGACGGCGGCAGAAACGCTGATCCGGCAGGGAGGCCGCCATGCCACCCTGAAGATCGGTTTTACCCCCGACGAGGAGATCGGCCGTGGGGCGGACAAATTCGACATCCAGGGCTTCGGCGCGGACTATGCCTACACCGCCGACGGCGGTCCCGTAGGCGGCATCGAGTACGAGAACTTCAACGCCGCGGGCGCCCGGGTGGTGGTCCACGGGCGGAATATCCACCCCGGCTCCGCCAAGGACAAGATGGTCAATTCCCAGCTCATCGCCATGGAATTTCACAGCCTGCTGCCTGTCCAGCAGCGTCCGGAATATACCGAGGGCTATGAGGGCTTCTTCCACCTGACGGATATGCGCGGAGAGGTGGAGCGTTCCGAGCTGCGCTATATCATCCGGGACCATGACATGGAGAAGTTCACCCGGAAGAAAGCCATCATGGCTTCCGCAGCGGAGTTTATCAACCGCAAGTACGGAGCCGGAACGCTGGAGCTGACGGTCCGGGACAGCTATTTCAATATGAAAAAATGCATCGAGCCCTGTATGTACGTGGTGGACCGGGCGAAGAAGGCCATGAAGGCCGTGGGTATGGACCCGGTGGCGGTGCCCATCCGGGGCGGCACCGACGGCGCCCGCTTAAGCTACGAGGGGCTGCCCTGTCCCAACCTGTGTACCGGCGGCGAAAACTATCACGGACGCTTCGAATTCGTTCCTGTGGAGGACATGGAGCTGTGCGTGAAGATGCTGGTGAAGATCCTGACGGATTTCTGATAGGCTTTCAAAAAAATTGCGGCCGCGGAGCGGGGATTTGCCCCTCTCCGCGGTTTTCATGTCCCGTCGAAAAAATAAAGGATCAGAAAAGCAGAATTCTCTCAATCCGGAGTGTACGGATACCCGGCGGCCACCCCTGCATTTCATGGGATGGCCGCCTCTTTTTATACCTGTTCTCCCCTCCCCCCGGCTGGACCCCAGGACTGCTTTCCCTCCTGGCAAGCACATCCCATGCACTTCCCCGCCTTCTCTGCATAAACTGTCCTATAAGCGTCTTTGCTTATTCTCAACACGGGAGGTAAACCTATGTCAGAGCAAAACACGGACACCCTGCGCTGGGGCACCGGCGACCCCCGGCAGACCATGTCCATCCACACACGGAAGATCACCGACTCCTGCCGGGATAAGGACTGTATCGAGGATTTGCGGGTCTACTTAACCTGCGGCTCCCAGCAGCTTCTGGACTCCGCCGCCAACGTCCGGGTCCGCTGCGCCGAGCTGCTGAACACCTACATCGATGTGGAGCCTGTGGCCTTCGACCGGAACCACTACTGCATCGACATCACCTTCTACTACCGGATCCTGGCTGACGCGGTGGTAGGCTCCTGCCGCCCCACCACCCTGTACGGACTATCCGTATTCTCCAAGCGGGCCGTACTCTGCGGTGAGGACAGCCGTGCCCACATCTTCCGCAGCGACACCCGCCTGGGAGAGCCCGACGGCATCACCCGGGCCTACGCCAACCGCCCGACAGCCGTGGTGGAGGTGCTGGATCCCATGGTCCTCAGCTCCAAGATCCGGGACGCCGCCGACTGCACCGGGGACACCGTCACCGCCCAGATCCCCTCCGGCATCTGCTCGCTGTATGATGAAGAGCTGGTGCTGTCCGGGGGGCAGCGGCGGCTGTTTGTCACCCTGGGCCAGTTCTCCCTGGTCCGTCTGGAACGGGACGTCCAGCTGGTCATCCCGGTGCTGGACTACAGCATCCCCACCAAGGAGTGCTGCGACAGCACAGGCGGCTGCGCCGCCGAGGATCCCTGCGAAATGTTCAGCCGCATCCCCTTCCCCGCCCAGCAGTTCTCCCCCAGAAGCTGCGACGAAAAACAGGAGCGGGACGAAAGCTGTCAAACCAGCTGACTTGCGCCGGAGGGTACTTCCCTCCGGCTTTTTCTGCGGCAAATCCATTGCCTTTCTTTCGGAAGCCCTTGACAATATGATATCTTTTTGATATCATAATAATACTTCCAATTGATTCCAAAGGAGGAACCATTTATGACAGAGAAGGTACTGTGTAAAAACAAAAACGGCATGGCGATGCTTTTGATCCTGCTGGCTGCCGTGGTCACCGGGCTCGCGTTCCTTTTCTGGTGCATCAGCGCAGAGGGCGGAAGCGTTATCATCGGGGTTTTCTGCCTCTTTGTCTCCATCGCGGCGCTGTTCCTGATGGCCGGACTGAAGGTGCTGAAGCCCCAGGAGGCTCTGGTATTGACCCTTTTCGGCAAATACGTGGGCACCCTGAAGGGGGAAGGCTTCTACTGGGTCAATCCCTTCTGCTCCGCCGTAAATCCCGCCGCCGGAACGCAGCTCAATCAGAGCGGTGATGTCAAATCCACCCGGGCCACGGAACCCGGCGGCATGAAAATTTCCCTGAAAATCATGACCCTGAGCAACAATAAGCAAAAAATCAACGACTGTCTGGGAAATCCCGTGGAAATTGGCATTGCCGTCATGTGGCGGGTGGTGGACACCGCCAAAGCCGCTTTCAACGTGGACAACTACAAGGCGTTTCTCTCCCTGCAGTGCGACAGTGCCCTGCGCAACATTGTGCGGCTGTACCCTTACGACTCCGCTCCCAATGTGGACACCACCGGTGACGGTGTGGCCGACGACGGCAGTCTCCGGGGCTCCAGTGAGGTGGTTGCCCAGCGGATCAAGGCAGAGATCCAGGCCCGGGTGGAGGATGCCGGTCTGGAAATCGTGGATGCCAGGATCACCTACCTCGCCTATGCCCCTGAAATCGCGGCGGTTATGCTCCAGCGTCAGCAGGCCAGCGCCATTGTGGACGCCAGAAAGCTCATTGTGGACGGCGCCGTGGGTATGGTGGAGATGGCTCTGGAGCGGCTGAGCGAGAATGACGTGGTGGAGCTGGACGAGGAACGGAAGGCCGCCATGGTTTCGAACCTCCTGGTGGTACTCTGCGGCAGCAAGGATGCCCAGCCCATCGTCAACTCCGGGTCCCTGTACTGATATGGCCGCACAGCAAAAGAAGGAAGGTCCCCTGCGCCTTGCCCCCGACAATCAGAAAAAGCAGGTTCCCCTTCGGCTCTCCCCAAAGCTGTACAACGCCATCGCCGCCTGGGCGGAGGACGACTTCCGCAGCGTCAACGGGCAGATCGAATATCTGCTGACCGAATGTGTCAAGCAGCGGAGAAAAAACGGCGGATACGTTTCCACCGAATTGGACAAGCCATTGGAGCTGGATTTTCTGAAGGAGGAATGAACCATGTGGATCATGTGCGTCGCGCTGCTCATTGGCATATCCATTCTCCTGATCACACAATGGCTTCAAAACCGCGCGCCGGTCCAGACAGGACCCGCCGCGGTGGTTTACCGGCGGGTGGAGGCAGCGAAATTCGCCTCCCGCCGCAGCGGCTGGAATTATCTGGTCACCTTCCGCCTCAGGGACGGGGATACCCTGGAGCTTTTTGTTTCGGAAGCGGAGTATTCCCGGCTCTCGGAAGGGCTTCAGGGCCAGCTTACCTGGCAGTCAGATACCATACGGAGCTTTCTTCCCGAATAAAACAGCATTGTTCAGCCCAATATACGGAAAGCCTGCCTCACCCCGAAGAAGGTGAGACAGGCTTCTTTCTTATGAAAAGACAACTTCCACTCCGTGGCGCAGGGTCCAAACCCGCTCCATCCGTTCCAGAAACTCCGGAAGGTTGGCAGGGGAAACCACGTCCTCCGCCGGCTCCGTCTGAAGCCAGGGAAGCTCCATCTCCCCCACCCAGAGCAGAAATGTCCCGTCCTCTTCCGGCTCCGGGACGATTTGCACCCCGTCAACCACCAGGCCGGCACGGCCCCATTCCAGGATCCGACCCTGAACCCGGTAGCAGGCAAGCACCAGCGTCGGCTCAAAGGGCATCAGCTCCGAGGGCCCGGCGATATGGACACCGAACTCCGCCAGAAAGGGGCGAAGGCCGGGATAGGCGGCATCCACCGCCTCATAATAATTCTTACAATAGGCGCATTCACAGTGGTCGGAGGCATTTCTTTCTGTTCGGAAGCGGGTTTCCTCCACATCCACCCGGAAGCGCCAGTCAGCCAGTACCAGAATCAACGGCTCACTCCCCGACCGCGTCCAGGATCCGGCGCACCAGTTCCTCCCGGCCGTTTCCCTTTTCGGCGGAGAAGGGAATCACGGGGCAGTCCTGCGGAAGCTCCAGATCCTCCCGGATGGTTTTCAGGTTCGGCTCCAGCTGGCTTTTTTTCAGCTTGTCCATCTTGTTGGCCACCACCACAAAGGGGCAGCCGCTTTCCAGGAACCAGTTTGCCATGGTGATGTCGTTGTTGGTGGGAGGATGCCGGTAGTCCACGATGAGGACGCCCAAAGTGATCCGGCCGGCCGCGAAATAGTCCTCCATCAGCTTGCCCCAGCGCTGCTTTTCCTGCTGGGAAACCTGGGCAAAGCCATAACCCGGCAGGTCCACGAAGTAGCACTTGCCGTCCACGGTAAAGTAATTCACATGGACGGTTTTTCCGGGCTTATCTCCCACTCTGGCAAAATTTTTGCGCTGGAGCAGCCGGTTGATCACCGAGGATTTGCCCACATTGGATTTTCCCGCGAAGGCGATCTCCGGCAGACGGTTTTTGGGAAAGCTCCCGGGGGAGGCGGCGGAGATCAGGAATTCCACATTCTGAAAATTCATCTGTCACCTCATTACTGCCGCAGCTCCGGCTTCCGGGCCTTGGTCTTGACTTCCTTGGGCAGCTCTCCCAGGATGGTGGGGTTGGGCTCGGAACGGCGGTTCAGAGCCGCGTCCAGCACGGTGTCCATGGTCTGAGCGCTGATAAAATTCAGCTGGCGGCGGACGGTCTGGTCGATTTCCTCCAGATCCCGCTCATTGTCCTTGGGAATGATCACGGTGCTGACCCCGTGGCGCAGCGCGGCCATGGTCTTTTCCCGCAGGCCGCCGATGCGCATCACCCGGCCCCGGAGGGAGATCTCTCCGGTCATGGCGATGTCCCGGCGAACGGAGGTCCCCGTCAGGGCGGAAACCATGGCGGTACAGACCGTAACACCGGCGGAAGGGCCGTCCTTGGGCACCGCGCCCTCCGGGAAGTGGACATGGATGTCTTTGGTCTTATAGAAATCGGGAGCAACCCCCAGCTTCTGGGCATTGGCGCGGATATAGCTCAGGGCCGCGTGGGCGGACTCCTTCATCACATCTCCCAGATTGCCCGTCAGCTCCAGCTTGCCGCTGCCCTCCATGACGTTGACCTCCACCTCCAGCGTCTCGCCGCCGACGCTTGTCCAGGCCAGACCCGTCACCAGGCCCACCTGATCGTCGCAGGGCAGACGGTCCGGCAGATATTTCCGGACTCCCAGGAATTCCTCCAGATTGGAGCCGGTAACGGTGATCTTTTTGGGTGTTTCCTGAGAAACGATCTCCATGGCCGCCTTCCGGCAGATCTCGCCGAAGGCCCGTTCCAGATTCCGGACACCGGATTCCCGGGTATAGCAGGCAATGATCTCCCGGATGGCGTCGTCGGTGACCCGGAGCTGCTGCTTTTTCAGGCCGTGCTTTTTCAGCTGCTTGGGGATCAGATGGTTTTTCGCGATCATCAGCTTCTCCTCATCGGTATAGGAGCCAAGCTCGATGACCTCCATCCGGTCCAGCAGGGGCCGGGGAACCGTATCCAGGGTATTGGCTGTGGTGATGAACAGCACATCCGACAGGTCGTAGGGGATCTCCAGATAATGATCCCGGTAGGCGTGGTTCTGCTCCGAATCCAGCACCTCCAGCAGGGCGGCGCTGGGGTCTCCCCGGTAGTCGGAGCCCATTTTGTCGATCTCGTCCAGCAGCAGCACCGGATTGGAGCTGCCCGCCTGGATCATGGCGGTCATGATCCGGCCCGGCATGGCACCCACATAGGTCTTCCGGTGGCCCCGGATATCCGCCTCGTCATGGACGCCGCCCAAAGAGATCCGGGCCATTTTCCGGTTTAGGCTTCTGGCAATGGAATAGGAAATGGAGGTCTTGCCCACGCCGGGAGGGCCCACCAGGCACAGGATCTGAGGCGGCATCTGAGGTGCCATCTGCCGCACGGCAATGGTCTCCAGAATGCGCTGCTTTACCTTCTCCAGGCCGTAATGGTCATGCTCCAGGATCTTCCGGGCAGCGGCTACATCCACCCGCTCCCTGGTTTTCACATTCCAGGGAAGCTCCAGCACCGTATCCAGATAATTGCGCAGCACGGCCCCCTCGGAGGAACCGAAGGGCTGCTTTTTCAGCCGGTCCACGTCCTTCAGAAGCTTCTTTTCCTGCTCCTGCTCCAGATGTAGCTTCCGGATGCTCCCGGCGTAGGTCTCGGACTCGTTCTCCTCGCCGCCGTCCCCCAGCTCCTCCTGAATGACCTTCATCTGCTCGCGCAGATAGTAATCCTTCTGGTTCTGGTCGATGGCGGAGCGGGTCTTCTCCTGGATCTCCGCCTCCATTTGCAGCATCTCCACCTCCTGCCGCAGCAGGCGGACGGCGCTTTCCAGCCGCCGGGTGGGATTGAGCTGGCACAGCAGCTTTGCCTTGTCCGGGAACTCGATCCCGGAATTCTGGGCAATGGAGTCCGCCAGGAAGCCGTCGCTTTCGCTGGCCATCATCCGCAGCTGGACCATCTGTGCCGGATGCTCGGACATCTGCACATACACGCCGTAAAGGGAATTGGCTTCCCGGCGCAGGGCACGGGAACGCAGGCTGTCCCCGGTCTCCGGCACGGGGACGGACTCCACCATGCCGCAGAGGAAGGGCTCGGTCTGCTGCATCTCGGTGATTCTGCCCCGGCTGATGCCGGTCACAAGCACCCGCAGGTTCTCTCCCTGGGTTTTCAGGATCTGTTTGACCTTGGCCACGGTGCCGATGGCGTACAGGTCGGAAAGCTTCGGATCGTCCGTCATGAGATCCCTCTGGGGAATCAGCAGCAGGGTCTGGTCCTGCTTCATGGCCTCCTCCAGGGCCAGCACCGACTTGCGGCGGCCCACGTCAAAGTGGACGGTCTGTTCGGGAAATACCGCCAGTCCCCGGAGGGCCAGAATGGGCATTTTCCCGGCATAAAGTGTTTCAGTCAAGGGAATTCCCTCCTTTAGGGAAAAAAGGGGGTAGAAAAACTACCCCCCTTATCGGATTATCTCTTCCCGGAGAGCTTCTCTCTGGGATGCGCGGGATCGCGCACGATCACGGGGTCGCCGCCCTCAATGGATTCCGGGGTGATGACCACCTTTTTGATGGACAGGTCGGAGGGGATCAGGAACATGATACTGGTCATGACCTTTTCCATAATGGCCCGCAGGCCTCTGGCGCCGATCTGACGATCCAGCGCTTTCTGGGCAATGAGCAGCAGCGCCTCGTCGGAGATTTCCAGCTCCACCCCGTCCATACCCAGCAGGGATTGATACTGCTTGGTCAGGGCGTTTTTCGGCTCCACCAGGATCCGGACCAGATCATTCTGGGTCAGACTCTGAAGGGTGGTGATCACCGGCATACGGCCCACCAGCTCCGGGATGATGCCGAACTTCAGCAGATCGTGGGGCTCCACCTGGGTAAACAGCGCTCCCACATCCCGGCTGCTTCTGCTCTGGAGGGGAGCGTCAAAGCCGATGACGCTCTTCTCCGTGCGCTTTTCGATGATCTTGTCCAGACCGTCAAAGGCGCCGCCGCAGATAAAGAGGATGTTGGTGGTGTCCACCTGGATCATTTCCTGCTGGGGATGCTTCCGTCCGCCCTGGGGAGGCACGTTGGCCACGGTTCCCTCCAGGATCTTCAGCAGCGCCTGCTGAACACCCTCACCGGAAACGTCCCGGGTGATGGAGGTATTCTCGCTCTTGCGGGCGATCTTATCCATCTCGTCGATGTAAATGATGCCCCGCTGGGCAAGCTCCACATCAAAGTCGGCAGCCTGCAGCAGCCGCAGCAGAATGTTTTCCACATCGTCGCCCACGTAACCTGCCTCCGTGAGAGTGGTGGCGTCGGCAATGGCGAAGGGAACGTTCAGGATCTTGGCCAGGGTCTGGGCAAAGAGGGTCTTGCCGCTGCCGGTGGGGCCGATGAGCAGGATATTGCTCTTCTGCAGCTCCACATCGGAATCCCCGCCGAAATAGATGCGCTTGTAATGGTTGTATACCGCAACGGACAGGGCGACCTTGGCATCATCCTGGCCGATGATATAGCGGTCCATGAAGGCCTTGATCTCCTTGGGGGTAGGGAGCTTTTCCGGCGCCTTGATGCCCCCGGAGGGCTCCATGTCGTACTCCTCCCGCAGCAGGTCGCTGCAGGCCGCCACACAGTCGCTGCAGATATACACCCCAGGACCGGCAATCAGCCGTGACGCCTGGTCCTCCCGCTTACCGCAGAAGCTGCAGCGAATCGGCTGCTCGGGTTTTTTTGCCATGAACCTGGTACCTCGTTTCTTTGTGTATTAGTGATGCTCCAGCACCCGGTCGATGAGGCCGAAGGCCTTGGCTTCCTCAGCGGACATGAAATTGTCACGCTCGCAGGCGGCGGTGACCTCCTCCACGCTGCGGCCGGTGTTTTCCGCCAGAATACGGTTCATCCGGGCCTTGATGGTTTCCAGACGCTTCAGGTGAATGGCCATATCGGTGATCTGGCCCTGGGTCCCGGCGGAGGGCTGGTGGATCATGATCTCGGCGTTGGGCAGCGCCATACGTTTGCCCTTGGTGCCGGCACTCAGCAGGAAAGCGCCCATGGAGGCGGCCATGCCGACACAGATGGTAGCCACATCGCACTTGATGTACTGCATGGTGTCGTAGATGGCCATTCCCGCCGTCACGCTGCCGCCGGGGCTGTTGATATAGAACTGGATGTCCTTATCCGGGTCCTGCGCCTCCAGGTAAAGAAGCTGGGCAACCACCAAAGAGGCGGTGGTATCGTTGACTTCCTCGGACAGGAAAATGATGCGGTCATTCAGCAGGCGGGAGAAAATATCGTAGCTGCGCTCACCGCGGCTGGTCTGCTCAACAACATAGGGTACTAAACTCATGGTGATGTCTCCTTTCACAGGGTATAAAACATTCTAACCATCGCAGGGAAGGGTTATTCCGAATGGTTCAAATTACGCTTCGGCGTTCTCCTCAGCCTTCTCTTCGGCCTTGGGAGCCACGGCAACGGCGGAGTCCACAATGACCTTCACGGCCTTGCGGGTGGTCAGACTGCCGGTGATCTCGTCCACGGGGACCATCTGCTTGACCTTGTCCAGCTCCAGCTGGTACTGCTCGGCCAGGGACTTGAACTCCTCCTCGATCTCCTCATCGGTGACGGTGAGGCCCTCGTCCTCCACGATCTTCTCCAGGGTAACGCTGATCTTCGCCTGCTTCTCGGCGGCGGGACGGAAGGCGTTGCGCATGGTGTTCACATCGCCGCCCATCATCTTGGCGTACTGGTCCATGGAGTAGCCGCTCATCTGCAGCTGGTAGGCAAAGCGCTCCATCTGGGTGTCCAGTTCCTTCTCAACCAGAGCCTTAGGCATATCAACGGTGGTCTTCTCGGCGGCCTTCTCCACGGCGTTCTGCTCGAAAGCGGAATCCGCCTGCTTCTGGGCCTGCTCCAGAGCCTTGGCACGAACGTCGGCCTTCAGCTCCTCCAGGGTGTCGAACTCGGAAACGTCCTTGGCAAACTCGTCGTCCAGAGCGGGAACGTTGGTGACGGTGAGCTTGTTCAGCTTCACATGGAACACAACGCTCTTGCCGGCCAGATCCTTGTGGTAGTCCTCGGGGAAGGTGATGTCGATGTCCTTCTCCTCACCGGCGTTCATGCCGACGATCTGCTCCTCAAAGCCGGGAACAAACTGACCGGAGCCCAGCTTCAGGTCGAAGTTGTCGCCCTTGCCGCCTTCAAAGGGCACGCCGTTGTCAAAGCCCTCAAAGTCGATGTTGGCGGTGTCGCCCATCTCGGCGGGACGCTCCACGTTCTCGGTGGAAGCCACATTCTGGGCCATACGGTCCAGCTCAGCCTGAACCTGAGCATCGGAAACGGTGACCTCGGGCTTCTCCACTTCCAGGCCCTTGTACTGGCCCAGGGTGACCTCGGGATAGACCTCGGTGGTCAGCGTCAGGGTCACGATGTTGTCGTCGCTGATCTGCATATCGGTCAGGTTGGGACGGCCGATGGCCTTGAAGTCCTGCTTGGCGATGGCGAAATCGTAAACCTCGGGGAAGATCTCCTCCAGGCCGTCTTCATAGAAAACATGAGCGCCGTACATGGCCTCGACCATCTTGCGGGGGGCCTTGCCCTTACGGAAGCCGGGGATCTGGATGCTCTTGCGGGCCTTCATGTAAGCCTTGTTCACACCGGACTCCATCAGTTCCTTGTCGATCTCAACGACGACGGTAGCCTCATTGCCGTTTCTTTCAATGCTCTTAACGTTCATTTACTGTAATCCTCCTAAATCGGTTCGCATGGCGAGACCATTCTATCTATTTTTTATATAGCCGATATATTCTATCAAAATAAGTTGGCTTTGTCCATAGTTTTCTGAAAATTCTTTTATAAAATTACCCGGTAGGGGTGAAACCCCAGATAATCCGCCGAGGTCAGGCGGAACTCAACGCCGTCCCACAGCCCCTCCATGGCCAGGGCGTGGCTTCCGCCGTGGAGGTGTCCGTAAAAGCAGCGCCGGACCTCATAACGCTTCAGCAGGTCCAGAATCTCCGGGCATTCATAGCCCCGGTACCGGGGCGGATAGTGCAGAAACACCAGCTTCGGCCGCTCCCCCGCCGCCTTCAGGGAGGCCTCCAGCCGGATCAGCTCCCGTTTGAAGACCTTTTCATCGTGCTGTCCGCTGCGCTCCTCCTCGAAAAACCATCCCCGGGTACCGCAGATGGCGAACTGCTCATACAGATAGCAGTTGTTGTTCAGCAGGTTCAGGTTTTCAAACCCGTTTTCCCGGCAGAATTTCTCAAATTTCGCGGCGGTGCTCCACCAGTAGTCGTGGTTGCCCTTGAGGATGATCTTCCTGCCCGGAATTTCGTTGATCCAGGCAAAGTCCGCCCGGGCATTTTCCAGATCCAGCGCCCAGCTCAAATCCCCCAGCAGCACGGTGGTATCCTCCGGGCCGATGACGGACATGCCCTGTCTGAGCTTGTCCATATAGCCCACCCAGGCTCCGCCGAAGATATCCATGGGCTTCGGCGCCCCCAGGCAAAGATGCAGATCGCCAATGGCATACAGCGCCATGGAACACCTCCTTTTTCTCTCGGTCCTTAACGGCTTTCCCGGAACGGCGGCAAATGCCGTCACATCCGATTCTTCAGCTCCTCCACAGGGATCCCCAGCAGCCCCGCCACGGTTTCGGCGCTGGAAAGGGGGCCGCTTTCGGAAAAGACCAGACAGGTCCCGGTCCGGCCGGTCTTGGCCCGGTAGTCCAGCAGTCCCGCATAGGCCAGGGCAGTGCCGGGGGACATCAGGCAGCCGTGGGTCCGCCAGGCATTGGGGATGGTACGCTCCACCCGCTGGCTGCTGACCACACTGACATACAGCCCCCGCCGCATGGCAGACAGGACCGGGTCCCCGGGACAGTAGATCCCGCCTGTACGGCAGGCATCCAGATACCGCTCCACCTCCGCCGTGCCGCCGCAGCCGTAAACCAGCCGCTCCAGCTCCTCCGGCAGCGCCGCGTCCGCCTCCGGAACGGCAGTGGGAACACTGACGGCGTCGGTGCGAAGCTGGCCATGGCAGATCAGATCCCAAAGGCCGTTGTTTTCTCCGCAGCAGCAGACGATGCTGCCAATGGGCAGGCCCCATTGCCGGGCATACCAGGCGCTGATAGGCGTGGAAAAATCCCCGGAAACGGCACAGATATCCACATTTCCGTCACAGCCGCTTCGCTTCAGCTCCCCGAACACGCCGAACAGCACGGCGATCCGCACGGCGATCCCTGCCCAGCTGCCGGCCTTCCGGATCTCCTCTCCCCGGAGATAGGACACCAGGTTTCTGGCCAGGGTCTCAAAGCTCCAGTCCGGATTGTGCCAGGCTTCCGCCAGGATGATGCGGTTTCGCAAGGCCTCCAGCCGCACGGGATAGCGGCCCACGCTGAAATCCACATCCCAGGCCGTCAGCCGGGTCCGGAACAGCAGGTTCAGGACCTCCGCCACGCAGCGGTTGAAGGGCAGCGCCAGCAGGCCGTCCATATCCTCCGGAGAAAGCACCGGCGCCCGGAAGGGCAGGTACAGCCCTCCGTCCGGTCCCCGGTTCTCCCGCAGGGCCCGCTGGGCTGTAAAGGCGTCACGACTATTTCGCGTAGTTACATACAGCACGTTCCATCACTCCAATGGCGTTGTTCCAGAAAATGTCCGTGACCGTTTTTTCGTCCAGACCTCTTTCCAGCAGCCGCTGGGCCAGGGCGGGCCAGCTCTGGACCCCCTCAAAGCCCTGGGGCATATGGTCGATGCCGTCCAGGTCCCCGCCCAGACAGATGTGCCTGCCGCTGGGATCCAGCTCTAGGAAATGGAAGATATGGTCGCAGGCCGTATCCAGGGTGGGATGCTCCCCGGTGAATTCGTCACAGGCATTGTAGCCTGCCACGCCGCCGGTCTCCACAATGGCCCGGAACATATCGTCCGTCAGGTTCCGGCTGCAGCCCCAGACGGCACGGCTGTTGGAATGGGTGGCGATGATGGGCGCCCGGGTGATCTTCATGATATCCCAGAAGCCCTCGTCGCTGATATGGCTGACATCGATCAGCATTCCCAGCCGCTGGGCCTCAGCCACAAATTCCGCCCCCTGGTCCGTCAGGCCCCCTCCGGTTTCATGGGAGCCGGTCAGCGGGTTCTTCTCGTTCCAGCCCAGGCTGGAGATCCGGAAGCCGATGTTCCAGAGGTCTCCCAGCAGCTCCGGGTCGTAGCCGAAGCCCGCGGTACCCTCCAGAGTCAGAATGGCGGACATTTTTCCGTTTTTCCGGTTTTCCTCAATCTGCCGGGGGGAATAGGCAATGGAGATCAGATCCTTGTTCCGGTCCATCTCCCTCTGGATGGTGGCAAGCTCCCGCTCAAAGGCCACAATGGGCGAGATCTTGCGGTACTGCTCCATATAGGGGGTGGTGAAGCAGGCAAAGCACTGGGCATAGCCCCCCAGCCGGGAGGCCCGTTCCAGGTCGATATGACCGCTGTTCTTCCGCAGGCTTCCGGGCTGGTTCATATCCTCTCCCAGCAGTGCCAGGATGGTATCACAGTGAAAATCAAAAACAGAAACGTTCATTCAAATGCATCCTCCATATAATGGAATTCCGGGCAGCGGGTCCGGGTCCCCTCCGGCGCGTAGATCTCCATCACGTCGAACCGGGGCTGCAGAGCGGTGGGATGCTCCGACAGGTAAAAGGAGGCGGTGGCCCGGATTCTATCCTGCTTGCGCTTGTCCACATATTCCATGGCCTGGGCAAAATCCGCCGATTTGCGGAGCTTGACCTCCACAAATACCAGATATTTCTTATCCCGGGCGATCAGGTCGATCTCCCCGAAGCGGCACCGGTAGCCGGAGGCCAGGATCTGATAGTGTTTTTTTCGCAGATATTCCGCCGTCAGGGCCTCGCCCCAGGCGCCGGAGAGCTTACTGTTCCCCATAGAATTTTCTCAGGAAGGTTCTGCGGTGGATGGGACAGGGGCCGAATTCCCGCAGGGCGTCATAATGGGCCCGGGTCCCGTAGCCTTTATGGATCTCGAAGCCATACTGGGGGTACTGCCGGGCCATGTCCAGCATATAGTCGTCCCGGGACACCTTGGCCAGAATGGAGGCCGCCGCGATGTTGGCGCTGAGGCTGTCTCCTTTCACCACCGTGTGGACCGGAAGGCCGAAATCCGTCTCCCGGTTTCCGTCGATCAGCGCCAGCTCCGGCGAAAGGCTCAGCTGGGCCATTGCACGCTTCATGGCAAGGAAGGTGGCCTGGAGAATGTTGATTTCGTCGATCTCCGCCTCGGAGGCGAAGCCCACGCCCCAGGCCAGAGCCTGCTCCCGGATCAGGGGAAACAGCTCCCTCCGCTTTTTATCGGAGAGCTTTTTGCTGTCGGTCAGTCCCGGCAGCTGAAGATGCTTCGGAAGGATCACCGCTGCCGCGCACACCGGCCCCGCCAGAGGTCCCCGGCCCGCCTCGTCCACGCCGCAGATCACATTGACGCCCCGGCTGTAGAAGCCGTCCTCGATTTCCCACATATTTTCTACGCTCATATGGTTTCCTCCGGCATTTCCAGAGTAAATTTGCCCAGCTTGCCGCCCCGGAACTCATCCAGCAGCACCTTGGACATCCGCTCCGTATTGACCTCGCCGCCGGAAACCAGGTAGCCCCGCTTTCTGGCAGCCATTTCCACCAGCTCCCAGCCGGGAGTGCCGGCAGGAGCCTCTACCTTGTAGCGCTCCAGCAGCGTCCGGGGATAGAACCGGTGCAGCAGCTCCATCAGCCGGCAGGCCAGCTCCTCCAGGTCCATGACCCCTTCCTTGACGGCGCCGGTGTAGGCCAGCATCATTCCCACGTTGGGATCCTCAAACTTGGGCCAGAGGATGCCGGGGGTATCCAGCAGCTGAAGGCCGCCGTCCACCGTCACCCACTGCTTGCCCCGGGTCACGCCGGGACGGTTCTCCGCCTTGGCGCCCTTCCGGCCGGAGATCTGGTTGATCAGGGTGGATTTTCCCACATTGGGGATCCCCACCACCATGACCCGCAGAGGACGGTTCATGCCCCGCTGGGCATCCCGGCGGATTTTCTCGGCGCAGGCCGTCCGGACCGCGGGCGTAAAATCGGCGACGCCCCGCCGGGTCTTGCAGTCGGTGGCGATCACCGCCATCCCTTTTTCTTTAAAATAAGCCGCCCACCGTCTGGTCGCGGCAGGGTCCGCCAGGTCCATCCGGTTCAGCACCAGGATTCTGGGCTTGCTGCCGCAGATGGCGTCGATATCCGGATTTCGGCTGGACTGGGGGATCCGGGCGTCCACGATCTCGCAGACCGCGTCCACCTGCTTCAGATCCGCCTCAATCTGGCGGCGGGTCTTGGTCATGTGGCCCGGATACCACTGAATATTCATATCTTCCGTCATTTCAGCGCTCCAATTCTCCCGCCGTCCCGGGGAAGGGTATCATGATGGGTCCCGGGGATCATCAGGCAGATGGCCTTGCCAAGGATTTCCCGCCGGTCGATCTGTCCGATCTCCGGGTTCCGGCTGTCCTTGGACACCCCCCGGTTATCTCCCAGGACGAAGATGCAGCCCTCCTTCACGGTCAGTGGGAAGGAAACGCCCTCGGAGTCCGTGGTCAGGCTGTTGATATAGTCCTCTTCCAGCGCCGTGCCGTCCACATAGACAATTCCGTTGTCAAAATCAATGTCCACCTGCTGCCCTTCCGTGGCGATGATCCGCTTGACAATGGGCCTGCCGTTGTCAAAGGCCCGCTTGCTGATCACCACGATGTCCCCCTGCTGGGGCTCCCGGTAGAAAAGGTTGCTCAGCAGCAGCAGATAGTCCCCGTCCCAGAGGGTGGGATACATAGAGTCCTGGGACACCACGATCACCCGGAACAAAAGTAAAAACACCAGCACGATGGCCATCAGCATATAGATCAGGTCATGCAGGTACAGCACCAGGCTTTTCTTCCAGCCCGGCTTCTCTTTTTCCTTTTTTTGCTTCTTCTCTTCTTCCTCAGCCATGGCTGAATCCTCCTGTAAAAAACGGTCCGAAACCCGTTCGTGACATTTATTTCCGCATATGGGCGGTGATTCCGTATTAGTATAGCACAGGAACCGGTGGTTTTCTATAACAAATTGTGAAACTTTGCAATAAAAAAAGAGGGCAAAGCCCTCTTTTTTTATCGAATTGAGGATCAGACCTTCTCCTTGATCTTCGCGGACTTGCCGAAGCGGTCCCGCAGATAGTACAGCTTCGCGCGGCGGACCTTGCCCTTGCGGACGGTCTCAACCATGGCAACGTTGGGAGAATGCAGGGGGAAGACCTTCTCGCAGCCAACGCCGTAGGAGATACGGCGAACGGTGATGGTCTCACCAATACCGCCGTGCTTACGGGCGATAACGGTGCCTTCAAACACCTGGATACGCTCACGGGAACCTTCCTTGATGCGCACATGCACACGAACGGTGTCGCCCACCCGAACCTCGGGCAGCTCTTCCTTCATGTACTGGCTGTTCAGAGCCTTAACCAAATCCATTTTCTTGTCCTCCTTAAATATTAGGCGTTCATGCGTACAAATTCCGTCGCAGAGGACTCACCTTGATTTCAGACCGATTTATTTTAGCATGGGCAAATGAAAAAATCAAGTCTTTTTTTCACAAAAATCCCGGATTTTACGCCTCTTTTTCGGAATCCGGAAGTCTCTGACGGTTCATGGGATTCCAGCTTCCGTTCAGGTAGCAGATCAGAAACATCACGAACAGTGCCAGATTGTGCCCGATCATGCAGGCCCAGGCAGAGATCAGGCCCATACCCAGGATCTGGGTACACAGATAGGTTCCCAGGATCCGGATCCCCCACATGCCGCTGACGCTGAACGCAAAGGGCCGCAGTGTATTTCCCATTCCCTGCATCATACCCTCGATGATGATGGAAACCCCATAGAAGGGCTCCGACAGAGCCACCATCCGCAGCACCGCGGCCCCCAGGGCAATGACCCGGGGATCGGCGGAGAAGAGGGACATCATGTCCTGCGCGAACAGGAACAGGGCTCCTCCGGAGAGTACCATCAGGGACACCTCGATCAGCAGGATCATCCGGGCCAGGTCCCCGGCGCGCCGGTTATCCCGGGCTCCCAGGGCATTGCCCGCCAGGGTGGCCGCGGCGGTCTGCATCCCGTAGCCGGGGATATAAAACGCGGATTCCACCGTATTGGCAATGGTATGGGCCGCCGCCGACACCTCGCCCAGGGAGTTGATCATGGCGGCAAAGGCCACGTACCCCAGGGATGTGGCGAAGCGCTGCAGGGCGTTGGGCAGTGCCACCCGGACACAGGGCCGCAGAATCTCCCAGTCCGGCCGCAGGGACTGACCCTTGGGGGAGAGGGATTCATGCCGCCACAGAGCCGCCGTCATGCAGACGCCTCCCGCCGTAAAGGCGATGGCACTGGCGGCAGCCGCGCCGGTGACCCCAAGGCCCGCTCCGGGGAGCATAACGCCAAGCACCGGTCTGGAAGGATAGATCAGCAGGCAGTTGAGCACCACGTTGATGCCGTTGACCAGCAGTCCCACCCGCATGGGAGTCCTGCTGTCCCCTGCCGCCCGCAGAAGGGTGCCGAAGAGAATCATGGCCGTCCGGAACAGCATTGGCGTATAGAGAATGAAAAAGTACCGGGAGGCCAGCTCCTGAATGGCGGGATCCGCCCGCATCCACAGGGGGATCCTGCCGCTGAGGCCAAGGGTCAGGGCCGTAAAAAACAAACCGCAGACCAAAGCCGCCAGCACCGCCTGGGAGGACGCGCGCCTTGCCCGCTCCCTGTCCCCCGCGCCCCAGGCCCGGGCCACATAGGACAAAAAGCCCACTCCCACGGCGGAAATGGTACTGCCGATCAGCCAGTTGACGGTACTGGTAGACCCCACGGCGGCAGTGGCCTGGGTACCCAGTGAACCGACCATGGCCGTATCGATATACTGAACGGCAGTCTGCATCAGCTGCTCCAGCATTGTGGGCCACGCCAGGGCAAAAATGGAAGGGACCATTTCCCAGGGCAGGCCAAACAGTCTTTTGTTCTTCGTCATTTTTTCTAAGCCGCCCTCCTTCACGGATCAGCAAACCAGTCGGGCTTTTCACCCGTTCATGAAAAAGAAAAGGACATCCGGATGGATGTCCTTTTTCTTTTGGTGGGCGAGGCGGGACTTGAACCCGCACGTCCGCAGTGAACACTAGAACCTGAATCTAGCGAGTCTACCAATTCCACCACTCGCCCATATATTGTCTGAGTTCCCTCAGCGCTTGAGTATCATATCACAGAGGGCGAAATTTGTCAATAACTTTTTGCGGATTTTTTCAGAGAATCCGTTTCCCGCCGCACAGCGAAACCAACGATAAAGGATCGTTTACGCTGCGATGGTTGCGGTGCGCCCACAAGGCTCCCTCTGATGAGGGAGCTGTCGCGAAGCGACTGAGGGAGAGAAAATGTTCCGTTTTTTCCATATTTACTAAGAACAAGAAAGGTTTCAGCCTTTCTCTCTCCCAGTCAGCTTCGCTGACAGCCCCCTCGTCAGAGGGGGCCTTGGGGACGCTAAACGATCATTTCTCTCCATTCGTCCCGGGGAAATCAATCCTTATAGTAGAGCATACAGTGGCAATAGCCCTTGAATTCCGGGTCCGCGATCTGCTCCCGGAACTCCCGGCAGATACACTTGTTCTCCTCTGTCCGCTCCAGCCGGCAGGGGCAATAGCCGCCGGTGCGCTTCAGGCCCTCCCGAATGGTCTGGACCATTTCCTTGTCCTCGTTCAAACGAACCGCCATTTTTGTCACTTCCCTTCTCTTTCCTGATTCACTGTCTTTGCGTAACTCGTATCATCCGAAAATCCGGATTCCCCAGGCACCGCAGAAAATATCTGAGCAGATAAACAAAAAGTCCCTGTTTGATGGGATACCCAAAAAACAGGAACTTTGGCGGAGTGAGAGGGATTTGAACCCTCGCGCGCTTTTTAGACGCCTACTCCCTTAGCAGGGGAGCCCCTTCGGCCTCTTGGGTATCACTCCGAATCAGAAATCGTCCCGATTCGCAAAACCCTTGACTTTTTCCCGGCCGGATGGTATAGTTTAGGGCATACGGAGAGATGTCCGAGGGGTTTAAGGAGCCAGTCCTGAAAACTGGTGATGGGGCAACCCACCGTGGGTTCGAATCCCACTCTCTCCGCCACACCCAAAATCCACCCTTCGGGGTGGATTTCTTTTTTTGGGGAAAGGGGATCTGCCTGAGGCAGGGACGGCCCATCGAAGCAGCACAATTGCTCCGACGGGTCGTTTTGTATTTTGCAGGTGAATCATTCCCCGCCCGTTTCCTTCCGGTCTTTTTTCGCCAGCTCCAGCACATCGCCCATTTTCCCCAGGATCACGCTGTAATTTTCCCGGAGGTGGGGACGCAGGCAGCCGGAGCAGTCCTTGATTCCCTTGGCGGTATAGCGGAAGCTGCCGCCGCACCGGTCTCCCAGACAGTACAGGGGACAGTAGCAGAACAGGCAGCTGAAGGTCTCCGGGTCCGCCCCCTTGTGGCAGGGGAAATACTCGCATTCCCGGTTCTGAAAAAAATCGTAATGGCTCATTGCATTCTTCCTTTCCCATCGATCCAATAGCGCTGCTCCACAACGCCGTCCACCGTGATCTCATTTTCCAGGACACCGCCGTTGTTCCGAATGCTTTTGGCGGAGCCGATGTTGTCCTTGTGGCAGACCATCAGCACCCGGTCAATTCCCAGCTTCCGGCATTCCTCCAGGGCCAGAGCGATCATCCGGGTGGCTACCCCCTTGCGGCGCTGGGAGGGACGGACACCGTCTCCGATATGTCCGCCGTCCAGAAGCAGCCGCTCATTCAGCCAGTGGCGGATGTTCACCGCGCCCACAAACCTGTCCTGATCCTCGTCCAGACAGAAAAAGGTGGAATCCGGGACCAGTCCCGGTGCCGGCTCCCTGATTTCCAGATTTGCAAGGTAGCTGTCAAAATCCCGGTAGTCCAGCCGGCGGATGGCATAGGGGATGATCTTCTCTCCCGAGGCATACCACTCCTCCATCATTTCGTTCAGATGTCCCCGGTATTTTGGTTCCAGCTTTACCAATCGCAGATTCATGTTCTTTCCCTCCGAAAACGCTTTGCAATCAGGCAAAAGCATGTTATAATGGATCCCACGGATACCCCCGGGGCGGCTCCCGGGAAAACTCCATCCACGCTCCCGTGGCGGGATGGGCAAAGCCGATCCGGTGGGACCACAGGGCGATCTCACAGGGATCCTCCAGAAGGGCGTACTTCCGCTCCCCCACCAGCGGCATCCCCCGGCTGGCAAACTGGACCCGGATCTGGTGGGTCCTTCCGGTGCGCAGATGAATCTCCACCTTGGAAAGCTCCCCTGCCCGGTCCAGGAGCCTGTAATCCAGCACCGCCTCCTGAACCCCCTTCCCCGGTTCCGTGGCCACCATGGTCATGCGCCGGGCCTTGTCCCGGTAAAGCAGGTCGGTAAAGGTCCCCTGACCCTCCGGAGGACAGCCGTGGACCACGGCAAGATATTCCTTGAAAAATCGGTCCTCCCGGATCTGCCGGGACAGCTCTCCGGCAGCAGCGGCGTTTCTCGCCAGCACCATCACACCGCTGACCACCCGGTCCAGCCGGTGGACCGTGCGCACATCGGCATGGGGATCCCCCAACGCCTGGCGCACCAGCTCCGGCAGTCCCCCCGGTTCGTCGGTGGACAGCACCCGGGGCGGCTTGATACAGACCACAAGGTCCTGATCGGTATACAGTAGTTCCATAATTCCCCCATAACCTTAAAATAGATCCGCATTACCAGCGGAAGGAGGCAATCCCATGAAAATCGTTATTTTGGACGGCAGGGCCCTGAACCCCGGCGACCTCTCCTATGACTGCATCCGCCAGTTCGGCGAGGTAACCCTCTACCAGCGCACCGAAACGGAGGCCGAAACCATCGAACGCATCGGTGACAGCGAAATTGTGCTGGTGAACAAGGTTCCCATCACGGAAGCGGTACTCGCCGCCTGCCCCGGCATCCGGCTCATCTGCGTTCAGGCCACAGGCTACAACATTGTGGACTGTGACGCCTGCGCCCGCCGGGGCATCCCGGTAACCAACGTTCCCGCCTACGGCACCGCCGCCGTGGCCCAGTTCACCATGGCGCTGATTCTGGAGCTTTGTCACCGGATCGGCCTCCACGACCAATCGGTTCATCGGGGCGACTGGGTAAAAAGCGACAACTTCTGCTACTGGCTGACGCCCCAGACGGAGCTGGCCGGAAAAACCCTGGGCATTCTCGGCTTCGGCCGGATCGGACGGGAAGTGGGAAAGCTGGCAAAGGCCTTCGGAATGCAGGTCATCGCCTGCAGCCGCAGCCAGTGTGAGGAAGGGCGGCAGATCGGGGAATATGTGGATATGGACACCCTGCTGGCCCGCTCCGATATTCTCTCCCTCCACTGTCCCCAGACTCCCGGAACGGAAAAGATCATCAACGCCCGGAGCCTCGCCAGGATGAAGGACGGCGCCATGCTGATCAACACCGCCCGGGGCGGCCTGCTGGACGAAAACGCGGTGGCGGAGGCCCTGCGGTCCGGAAAGCTCCGGGGCGCCGCCGTGGATGTGGTTTCCAAAGAACCCATGGCTCCGGACAATCCCCTGCTGAGCGCCCCCGGCTGCATCATTACGCCCCATATCGCCTGGGCTCCCGTGGAGAGCCGCCAGCGGCTTCTGGACTGCGTGGTGGAAAACATCCGGTGCTTCCTCAACGGAACCCCTCAGAATGTGGTGAATCTGTGAACCCTGCCGCAGACGCTCTATACCAGCAGCAGAAGGATCATGTTGACCACCATGATGACCGTCAGGACCAGAACGCCGGAATTGGTGAAGAAGCACTTGAGGCATCTTCTGTCCATCCATTCTCCTTTCCGGTAAGCGGAGATCTCCCGGCGTTTTACCGCCAGGATCACCGCTGCCGCCCCAGCTAACCCGCCGAAAATCAGAAGATCCAGAAAGGCTGCCGCCATCTGTGGCAGCCTTTCCAATATTCTGGAGAGAAAATCCGCCAGGATCAGGTTGTTGAACATATGCAGTCCCATGGACCAGGGAATGGAGTATTCCTCCGCCACATAGCCCAGCACCAGCCCCACCAGGAACGCGTAGGGCGTCTGCAGAAGGTTTCCGTGAAACAGGCCAAAGAGGAACGCCGAGCCGAAAATGGCGAACCGCCTGCCGAAGGGCCGCAGGGAACGCTGCACAAAGCCCCGGAACAGAATCTCCTCCGCAACCGGAGCCAGCAGCCCGCTGTACAGGAACATGCTGAAGCTGTCCGCGCTGCCGGACACCCCCTCCAGCATCCCGGCGACGGATCTGCCGAACAGGTTCAGTATCCCATCCAGCAGGCTGACCCAGAGGCTGTTGACCATCTGAGAACCGGCGCACAGGCACATCAAGCAGAGGAGCACCCCCGTCGTCATGGATTTCTTTCTGGCAAAGATCTCCCTCCGCCAGTAGTCGCCGCCCTTCCAGGCATAGAGGACCACTGCCCCCACCAGGATGGCAAGGATGTAGCCCCAGGCGTTGTTCATAACGGCATCCGGATCAAAATGACCGGGGAAATGACCTGCGGTGCTCCAAAGGAATCCCTTCAGGGATTCCAGGGTCATGGTAAGGACCACCAGAATATTCATGATCCCATAATAGGCGATCAACGTCCAGCCCACCGTGGTAAACCGGCGGCGAAGCCAACGATTGATTTGCTTTTCTTCCATTTTTTCTCCTTATTCGCCCTTTCCGGGCCGGTTATCCATGTGCAGGATCGCCTCCGCGGTCATGATGCCGTCGATGGCAGCGGACATGATGCCTCCGGCGTAGCCCGCGCCCTCGCCCGTGGGATACAGGCCCCGGAGGGAGGACTGCCGGGTATCGTCCCGAAGAATGCGGACAGGGGACGAGCTGCGGGTCTCCGGCGCCGTCATCACCGCGTCAGGATCGGCAAAGCCGCGGAGCCTGCCCTCCAGCTTGGGCAGTGCTTCCCCAAGGGCATCGGTAAGCCGCCGGGGCAGAACCTCCCGCAGGTCGCACCAGACCACTCCCGGCCGGTAGGTGGGAACCACCTCTCCCGGACCGTCGCTGGGACGGCCCGCCAGGAAATCCCCCACCTTCTGGGCAGGAGCATCGTAGCTGCCGCTGACGTTGTAGGCCCGCTCCTCGATCTCCCGCTGCCACCGCATTCCGCCCAGCGGCCCCTCATAGGGGAAGACGGCGGGGTTCACCGTCACCAGCAGGGCCGCGTTGGCATTCTCCCCCTCCCGGTCGGCGTAGCTCATGCCGTTGGTGACCAGCCGCCCTTCCTCACTGGCCGCCGCCACCACATAGCCTCCGGGGCACATGCAGAAGGTATAGACCGTGGCGTCCTCCAAATGCTCCACCAGCTTGTAGTCCGCCGGAGGCAGGGCAGGGTTCTCCCTGCCGTACTGGGCCTGGTCAATAGCGGACTGCTTGTGTTCGATCCGCACACCCATGGCAAAGGGCTTTGGCTCCATGGGCACCCCGGTTTCGTTCAGCATTTCAAAGGTGTCCCGGGCGCTGTGGCCGATGGCCAGAACGGCGGTATCGCAGGAGATGATCTCCCCATCTCCGGTTTTCACACCCACCAGTCTGCTTTCCTTCAGACACAGTCCGGTGACCTGGGTGTTGAAGCGGACCTCTCCCCCCAGGGAAACAATTCGCTTGCGCAGGTTCTGCACCACCGTCAGCAGCACGTCGGTGCCCACATGGGGCTTTGCGTCGTAGAGGATGTCCTCCCTGGCCCCTGCTTTCACGAACTGCTCCAGGATCCAGCCGATCCGGGGGTTGCTGACGCCGGTGTTCAGCTTGCCGTCGGAGAAGGTCCCCGCGCCGCCCTCACCGAACTGGACATTGCTCCTGGTGTCCAGAACGCCGGTTTGGAAGAATTTCTCCACCTTCTCATGCCGGGCAGCCGCGTCCTCTCCCCGTTCCAGCACCAGGGGCTTCCAGCCCGCCATGGCCAGAATCAGGGCCGCGAACATCCCCGCAGGGCCGAAGCCGATGACCACAGGCCTTTTTTCCGGGCAGAATCCGGGCTTCGGAGGCCGGTACCGGTCCGACGGCGCCACGGATGCCCGTTTGCAGCCGCTTTCCCTGAGAATTTTCTTTTCGCTGCCTTCTACGGCAACGTCAACGGTATAAATGATTCTGACCTCCGGCTTCTTCCGGGCGTCCACACTGCGCCGGACAATGGACAGGCTCCGGATCCTGGAATTGGAGATCCGAAGCAGCCTGGCAGCCTCGAACTGAAGCTGATGGGCGTTGTGTTCCGGCGGCATGGAAATATCCCGCAGTCGTATCATGTATCCTTCCTCCCCGCGTTTGCCCCGGCCAGTCTGCCGGAGCTCCAGGCCCACTGCAGATTATAGCCGCCGCAGTCTCCGTCCACATCCAGCACTTCGCCGCAGGCGTAAAGGCCGGGTACCAGACGGCTTTCCAGGGTCTGCCTGTCAAACTCTTCGGTGGCAATGCCCCCGGCAGTGACCTGGGCGCAGTCCATGCCCATAGGCTCCGTCAGAGGTATTTCAAAGTCCTTCACTGCCCGGGCCGCCTGTCCGATCTCATATTCGGACAGCTCTGAGATGGCCTGTGCTGTCCGGATCCCTGCTGCCTGGGTCAGCACCCGGCCCAGGCGGTTGTGGAGGATCCCCGTCAGCAGCTCCGAGGCCGGCAGCGAGGTCCTCTTTCTTCCCAGCAGTTCCCTTTTCAGCGTTTCTTCATTGATTTGGGGCAGGAAGTCCAGGCGGCAGACCCAGTCTCCCCCGCCCTGGCAGGCATCCCGGGAGATCTCAAAGATCACCGGCCCCGACAGGCCGTATTCCGTAAACTGCAGCTCCCCGGTGCTTTCGGCCAGCTTTTCCCCATTGTGACAGATCGCCGCCCGGCAGTTGGCCCGGACGCCCTTCAGCCCCGCCGTGCCGCCCCAGGAGGTCTTCAGCTGGACCAGCGCGGGACGCAGTCTGGTGCATCTGTGGCCCAGGGACCGCAGCAGCTTATAGCCGGACATGGACCCGCCCAGCTTGGTCCCTGCCAGGCCTCCGCAGGCAATAATCAGTGCGTCGCAGAAAACGGTTTCCTCCCGGGACTGGACCAGAAAGCCCTCCGGAGTTTTCTTCACCTTTTCCGCTTCAAAGCCCAGCTTCACCGTGATGTTGGGCTTTTCCAGGGCGAAGCGCAGCACATCCACCACGGAGTTGGCCTGGTCGGAATAGGGGTAAACCCGTCCGGAATCCTCCGCCACGGTAAACAGTCCCAGCCGGGAGAACCAGGCGAGGGTGTCTTCCGGACCGAAGGCAGACAGGGCAAATTCCGAAAAGCCCGGATCCTCCCCATGGTAGCCTCCCTCCAGGGCGTGGAGGTTGGTCAGGTTGCAGCGCCCATTTCCGGTGGCCTGGAGCTTCCGCCCCACACGGGCCTGCCGCTCCATCAGCACGACCTGAACCGCGTCATTTTCCGCTGCCGCCAGGGCCGCCGCCATCCCCGACGCCCCGCCGCCAATGATTCCGATGGTCATAGGCTGTTCCTTTCTCCTGTAATCGATCAAGGATCGTTTCGCGCTGCATCCATAATTTCATATCGCACCCAACGTAGGGCGGGGGCTCGCCCCCGCCGGGCAGTAGGTCACGCAATCTGCTGCGTTAACCGCAGATATGTAAAACCATCGGTGCGTCGGCGGGGGCAAGCCCCCGCCCTACGTTGGGTGCAATATTCAACAGCAGATGGTGCGCTAATCGATCATTTCCTCACCAATCCATACGCGTTTTTTTTATTATACTCCACAATTCCCTTATGCACAAGAAAAACTTCTTTCCACCCGGGAAAAGATATGATATAATGACCCCAGGTGATACTATGGATCGCAGCAATATCGAAAAAATCGCCCAAACGCCGGAAGACAAACTCCTGCTTGCCAAGCTTTGGGACAAAATAAACGCCGGGATCCGCAAAAACATCCCCGCCCATACCAGCTTTCTCTCCCCCCGGGAGCTGGAGCTGGCAAAGTTTCTCTTTGGAGAGCCGGAGGGACTGTATGCCTTCGGAGGGTTCGGGGACGCGGAGCGGAAAATGCTCATTTACCTTCCGGACTATCTGGAGGAAACTGCCCTGTGGGATGCGGATAGTCCCGTCGTGTGCCTGCGCTCCACCTTCTACCAGGGAGACAGCCCCAGCCACCGGGATTTTCTCGGAGCCCTCATGGGGGCAGGCATCGGCCGGGAGACCCTGGGAGACATTCTGGTGGACAAGGGCAGCTGTGACTTTTTTGTCACGGCGGAGATCGCCCCCTATATTCTTCAGAACTTCACCTCCGCCGGCCGGACAAAGCTTCATCTGGAGCAGATCTCTCTGGAAGAGGCAAACATTCCGGAGCCGGAGGTCCGGGAGATCCGGGACACCCTGGCATCCCTGCGGCTGGACAGTGTGATTGCCTCCGGCTTTCGCATCGGCAGGAGTCTCGCGGCCCAGTATGTCACCTCCGGGAAAGCCGCCATTGATGGTCTTCCCTGTGACAAACCGGACAAGCCCGTCCCGGAGGGCGCGAGAATCTCCGTCCGGGGGCTGGGAAAAATGAAACTCCAAAGCGTCAACGGGCGCACCAAGAAAGACAGAATTTCGGTGGTCATCCACCGCTATGTGTGAGGAAACGCTATGAACATCAACGAAGTCATCGCCCGGATCAATGTCCTGGCAAAGAAAGCGAAAACCGAGGGCCTGACGGCGGAGGAAACCGCGGAGCGGGACAAGCTGCGCCGGATTTACATCGACTCCGTCAAGGCAAATCTCACCGGCCAGCTGGACAACACCTATATTGTCGGCCCCGACGGCACCAAGCGAAAGCTGGAACGCAAGGAGCGCAAATAAATGGAACTGTCTGAGCAAATCGCCGCCTACACACCATGGAACGGGCAGGAATCCCATGACAAGGCGCTGCTTCAGGCCTGGCTGGAAAGCGGCCGGGATATCTA
The DNA here is from genome assembly GCA_004562395.1 of bacterium. Classification (GTDB taxonomy): domain Bacteria; phylum Bacillota; class Clostridia; order Oscillospirales; family Oscillospiraceae; genus Faecousia. The sequence goes on from SFQY01000001.1 coordinate 48,670, forward strand.
TACAAGAGAAAACGCCGCTGCCCATCTGACGGCCTCCGCCTGGGTGGTCAGTCCGGACCGGCAGCAGGTTCTGATGGTCTATCACAATATCTACCATTCCTGGTCCTGGATGGGCGGCCACGCCGACGGCGACCGGGACCTGCTCCATGTGGCCCGGAAGGAAGTCATGGAGGAAAGCGGCCTGAAGGAACTGAAGCTGTTGTCCCCGGATATTTTCTCCCTGGAGATTCTGACGGTGGACGGCCACATCAAGGGGGGCAGCTATGTCTCCTCCCATCTGCATCTGAACGTGACGTACCTGTTCGAGGCGGACCCGGAGCAGCCTGTCGCCATGAAGCCCGACGAAAACAGCGGTGTGGCCTGGATCCCGGTGGAGCGGCTGCCGGAAAAGGTCAGCGAACCCTGGTTCCTGGAATGGATCTATTCCAAGCTCTGCCAAAAGGTCGTCCAGACCGGGCTTTGATCCGCGCAGAAAAAGGAAAATGATCGTTTACGCTCCAAAACCTTCCCCCTCGGGGCAATGTCATCAACTTAAGCACCAAGGTACCGTCTACCTCTGTCATTGCGAGGAGCGCAGCGACGTGGCAATCCGTTTTCTCCTTGGTAACATGTTTGATGACATTGCCCCTCGGGGGAAGGTGCCCCAGTGCGCACACTGGGGCGGATGAGGGGCCACCGCACCAAAGGGGCTCAACGTAGGTAAACAGCAGTAACCTGTTGGAAATTCTCCGTTTTTCGTTACGTCTGCGGTAATTGCCGCGTTTTCCCCTCATCCGTCACGGCTTCGCCGTGCCACCTTCCCCCGAGGGGGAAGGTTTTGGGGTGCAAAGATAAACGATCATTTATCAAAGCAAAACATCCTTACATTCCGTATTTTGGAGGTAACCTATGGATTTTCTGCCCATTTGCAAGCAGGATATGCTGGACCGGGGCTGGGAGCAGTGTGATTTTGTCTACGTTATCGGCGACGCCTATGTGGATCACCCCTCCTTCGGCCATGCCATCATCAGCCGGGTACTGGAAAGCCACGGCTACAGCGTGGGCATCATCTCCCAGCCGGACTGGAAGAATCCCAAATCCATTGACATTTACGGCCGTCCCCGGCTGGGCTTTCTGGTGTCCGGCGGCAACATGGACTCTATGGTGAACCACTATTCCGTCACCAAGCACCGCCGGAAAACCGACGCCTTTACCCCCGGCGGGGTCATGGGCAAGCGGCCGGACTACGCCACCATCGTCTACTGCAACCTGATCCGGCAGACCTACAAAGATATCCCCATTCTCATCGGCGGCATCGAAGCCAGCCTGCGGCGCTTAAGCCATTACGACTACTGGTCCGAGAGCATGAAGCGCTCCATTCTGCTGGACAGCCAGGCGGACCTGCTCATGTACGGCATGGGGGAAAAGAGCATCCTGGAGATCGCCGACGCCCTGAACGCCGGGATGGACGCGAAGGACATCACCTACATCGACGGCACCGTGTTCAAAGCTTCGGAGCTGGACGACAGCCTGCCCACCATTGTGCTGCCCTCTTTTGAGGAAGTGAAGGCCAACAAGCGCCGCTACGCCGAGTCCTTCAAGATTCAGTACGGCAACTGTGACCCCTTCACCGCCAAACGACTGGCGGAGCCTTACGGAAATTTCTATGTGGTTCAGAATCCGCCCCAGAAGCCTTTGACCACCGAAGAAATGGACGCGGTCTACGATCTGCCCTATATGCGCACCTACCACCCCATCTATGAAAAGGCCGGAGGTGTGCCTGCCATCGAGGAAGTCAAATTCAGTCTGGTCTCCAACCGGGGCTGCTTCGGGGCCTGCTCCTTCTGCGCCCTGACCTTCCACCAGGGGAGGATCATCCAGGTCCGGAGCCACGAATCCATCCTCCGGGAAGCGGAACTCATGACGAAGGACAAGGATTTCAAGGGCTACATCCACGATGTGGGCGGCCCCACAGCCAATTTCCGCCACCCCGCCTGTGAAAAGCAGCTGACCAAGGGGGCCTGCGGCGGGCGGCAGTGCCTGTACCCCACCCCCTGCAGGAACATGAACGCGGACCACTCCGACTACATCGCCCTGCTGCGGGAGCTCCGGAAGCTGCCTGGGGTGAAGAAGGTCTTCGTCCGCAGCGGCATCCGGTTCGACTACCTGCTGGCGGACAAAAAGGATACCTTCTTTAAGGAGCTGGTGCAGTACCACATTTCCGGCCAGCTCAAAGTCGCCCCGGAGCATGTATCCGACGCGGTGCTGTGCCGGATGGGCAAGCCGAAAAACGAAGTATACAACCGGTTTGTGGACAAATACTTTGCTTTAAACAAACAATACGGCATGAACCAATACCTTGTCCCCTATCTCATGTCCAGCCATCCCGGCTCTACCATGAAGGAGGCGGTGGAGCTGGCGGAATACATCCGGGACATGGGCTACAATCCGGAGCAGGTCCAGGACTTCTACCCCACCCCCTCCACGCTCTCCACGGTGATGTACTACACCGGCCTGGACCCCCGGACCATGGAGAAGGTCTATGTCCCCACGGACCCCCACGAGAAGGCCATGCAGCGGGCACTGATCCAGTACCGGAATCCCAAAAACTACTACCTGGTCCGGGAAGCCCTGATAGCCGCCCACCGGGAGGATCTCATCGGCTCCGGCCCCAAATGCCTGATCCGGGCCATACTGCCAAAGCCCGGCGGACATGCCGCTCCCCCGTCCAAAGCATCACCGAAAAAGGCCCCGGTGAAAGCGCCGCCCAAAAAGCCTGCCCCCAGAAAGGCCTCCGGAAAAGCCCCCTCTCCCAGGAAAAAGGGCTGATCCCCCGGGCAACAAACTTCAGGAAAGGAGCTGCCATTATGAATTTCCGAAACAACAAGCTTCTGTATATTCTGCTTGCCATCGCGGCATTTCTCGCCGGAGGGTATGTCTTCGACCTGATCCAGAAGCTGTTCTGAGAGAGAACAGCCCCTGTCATTTTTTCCGCTGCATTCTCCCGCGACGGAATCGTTGCCTGGAAATCACTCCAAACGCAAAATAGACGCGCCAACCGTTTCACAGACGATTGGCGCGTTTTTTCACTGTAAATGGGATTCCCTTCAGGCTGTCGGTTTTTTTCTCCGATACAGCACCATTTCGTAAGGGATGCCGTTTTCCTCGCCGCTTTGCAGGACTTCCGACAGATACCAGTCATCCTCCTGATCCAGGTTTGGGAAAAAGGTATCGGACCCGGGGAGCGCATGGACCTTGGTAACATAGGCCATATCGCAGTAAGGCAGCAGCTGCCGGTACACACTGCCGCCGCCGATGACCATGGCCCGGCCTGCCTGTTTGGCAAGCTCCAGGGCTTCCTCCGGGCTGGTGCAGGTGGTAAACCCGGGGCTCTCCCGACCGCTGCGGGTCAGCACCACATTCACCCGACCGGGCAGGGGCTTCTGACCGGGGAAGTCCTCAACGGTCCGGCGTCCCGCAATCACCAAGCAGCCCTTTGTCATCTGCCGGAAGAATTTCCGGTCAGCGGAAAGAGCAATGGGCTGGGTCCCGTCCCGGCCAATGCCCCAGTCATCATAGACAGCTACGATCAGTTCCATAGTCTTTGTTCTTCCCTTCTCATGTAGTGATATGCTGCGGAAACATTCGGATAAATGATCGTTTAGCGCAGCATCTAGCAAACAATGCCGCACCTAACGTAGGGCGGGGGCTTGCCCCCGCCGAGCAGGTTGGATACATGCTCGGCTGCCAAGCCCCCGCCCTACAGTGGGTGCAAACATAAACGATCATTTATCCCAAAGCAGAACTGTTGCAGCGTACCTCAGCGGATCCTATATCGCCATGGGAATCTCAAAATCAAAAGGATGATACTGATAATTCTCCATGGTAAAGCTGTTCTTGGTGAAGGCGTAGAAATCCGTAATGCTTTCGTCCATTTTAAACTCCGGCGCGGGATAGCCCTCCCGCTGCAGCATGGCCTTCACGGCGGGAATATGGCGGTCGTAGATGTGGCAGTCGGCAATGACATGGACCAGCTCCCCCACCTTCAGGCCCGACACCTGGGCCATCATGTGGGTCAGGACGGCGTACTGCACCACATTCCAGTTGTTGGCGGTGAGCATGTCCTGGGACCGCTGGTTCAGGATGGCGTTCAGGGTGTTGCCGGTGACGTTGAAGGTCATGGAGTAGGCACAGGGATACAGGTTCATTTCGTGGAGGTCCTCAAAATTATAGATGTTGGTCAGGATCCTCCGGGAGGCGGGATTGTGCTTCAGATCGTAGATTACCCGGTCCACCTGGTCGAACATGCCCTCCTTGTACTGGTGCTTGATGCCCAGCTGGTAGCCGTAGGCCTTGCCGATGGTGCCGTCCTCCCCTGCCCATTCATCCCAGACATGGCTGCCCAGGTCGGCGATGCGGTTGGACTTTTTCTGCCAGATCCACAGCATTTCGTCCACGGCGCTTTTCCAGTAGGTCCGGCGCAGGGTCATGATGGGAAATTCCTCCGCCAGATTGTATCGGTTCACCACTCCGAATTTCTTAATGGTGTGGGCGGGAGTGCCGTCGGCCCAATGGGGACGGACCTCCAGGTTTTCATCCGAAAAGCCGTTCTCCAGAATATCCCGGCAGGTTTTCTTATACACCTCGTCAGCGTAGCTCATGGGATCCCCTCCTGAATTGTTTGGGATATCATATCACAAGTTTTCCCCGGAGGCAACAAAAATCCTCCGCGGTTTCCCGCGGAGGATTTGGATGGGTGCTTAGCCCAGGTTATCGGTGTTGACCCAGCCCAGATCGGTGCGGGCCATCTTTCCGACCACCTCGTAGATGTCCACGACGGACATCCGGGAGTAGGTGCCGGCCACCTCGGAGCAGTTGCTGTCGGTGTAGGCAATGGTGTTCTCGGTGTAGACAACCTTCGCGTCAATGGCGCTGCCGCTGCAGGGAGTCAGATCCACGTAGTACAGGTAGACCCAGCCGCCGTCGCAGCGTCCCCAGGCCATGTTGTCGGCGATGGTGGTCTCATAGATCACCAGGGAGGCGCCGTTCTTCAGGGTGGTGGTCACGCTGGCAGTGGAGGAAGCAGAGGCACGAACCTTCAGAGGCGTGGAACCGTTGCGGATAACCTTGCCGGTGTACTTATAGCCGCTGGAGTTGGTCACAAAGCCGCCGGAACCGGTGTTGCCGCTGCTGCCGATGACGGGAGTGTTGGATGTGGGAGTGGTGGGTGCGGGAGTCTCGTTGACATAGTAGGCGCCCTCGGACATGTAGTCCAGACGGATCCAGCCTTCCAGGCCTTCCTTGGTTTCCGCCCAGCCCCAGACCTTGTCATTGACAATGGAGAGCTTGGTAACGGTAACCTGGTCGCCCTTCTTCAGCTGGCCGAGCTTCGTGCTTTCGGTGGTGGGCTGCTCACGAATATTCAGGGTGTCAGAGCCGGTGAGGGTATGGACCTTCTCGTCCAGGGCCTCCAGCAGCAGGTTCTCGCCGGGATTGAAGATATAGCCTTCGTTGACACGGGCCCAGTAGCTGGTCTTCTTGATGGTGGTGGAGGTACCGCCGGAATTTTCACTCTCGTTGGACTTATCCACAATATCCGTCACGACGACCAGTTCATACATAGTGATGGGTTCGTCCGGACTCACCGTACGGACAACATCCGCATCCAGAGCGGGAGACTTGAGAACCTGGACTTCGTTGACAACGGTGCCGGTGTAAACAGCGGTGGTGGTGGTCTTCTCCACGTTGTCCAGATTGTCAACAGCGGTGCCGTTGCCGGAGCTGGTGTTGGTGTTGTTGCCGGGGATCTGGTCATAGGAGATCATGGTGACATAGTCCATGCAGATCCAGCCTTCGGTGACGTGGCCCCACTTGGCGGCGCCAACGGCCTTGGTCTCCGTGATCTTCACCTGGGTGCCGGGCAGCAGCTTGCCAACTGCGGGGAAGCCGATGCCTGCGCCGCTGCGGACATTCACGCCGGCATAGGTGTTGGCGACGATGCCGATACCGGTGGTGCTGGAAGCGGCCTCGCCGGACTGGCTGCCGTCAGAGGAGCCGTCGGAGCTGGTGACCTTGGTGAGTTCCAGATACTGAGCGGAGACCCAGCCGTCGCCCTCGTAATCGTAGGTGCCGTTCTGGTTGGAGTCAACCTTGTACCAGTCCTTGTCCTCGTTGGTCTCCCAGACCGCCACGGTGGTGCCGCGGGACAGGGAGCCGATGACCTGGCCGGAGGTGGTGGAGCCGTAGTTACGGACTCTGACGCTGTCGGTATTGATAACCGTGGCCTTCATGCCCAGGTCGTGATCACCGTCGTCGGTGTCAATGGTGGGCAGGGTGGAACGCTTGAAATACTTGGTAGCCAGGTTCACAAAGCCGCTATAGGGATGAATATCCGTTTCATTGTCGGTGTAGCCCCAGATGTTCTCACCCACCAGGGTAATGCCGGTAATTTCAACCTCAACGCCCTTGTTCAGCTTGATTACCAGATCTGCGGAGTTGCTGGGTTCTTCTCTGACGCTGACTTCGTCTGCAACAACGGTGAACTTGACAGGATCCAAAGCGGCCTCAGCGGTATCATCGCCGGTGTCAAAGGGCATGATCGAGGTCACATCCGTCAGAATGATCCAGCCGCTTCTGGTAACGGTGATATCCTTTTTGTCCTTATCCTTCTCAGCGTTCTTCCAGGTTGCCTTTGCCCAGGTGGTGCCATCCACAACCACCATGTTGGTAATGGTTACGCTGGTGGTCTTGCCAGTGGGAATGCCATCGTAATGATTGTTCCGGGCATCCACGTAATCCACATAATTGGTGTTGGAGCCGGGGGCCACATGAGCCTTGCCGCCCTCGGTGGTGCCGGTGAAGGTGTAAGTCAGCGCGCCGGCATCGGAAACCTTGCTTTCAGAAACCAGCATAGTCAGGTTGGCATAGGTCAGGCAGAACCAGCCGGAGGTGGTGCGGCCCCAACGATGGCCGTTGACCGTCTTGATCTCGAGGATATCCACGGTCTCGCCCTGAGCCAGAGAGCCCACGATCTTGTTGTCGGTACCCGCGTCACTGCGAACATTGACATAGGAGGTATTGATAACCGTCGCTCTGGCAATGGCGTTGGAGGTATTGGCGGAACCGGAATTGCTCTGCTGATCCTTCACGGAGTTCCAGTCGGTGTACATCAGGGCGACCCAGCCGATGGGAGTATCATCCTCGGCGCTCCTGGCAACCTGGCCCCAGAGGAAACCGTCCTTGGTCTCGGTGTTGATGATGCGCAGCTTCGCACCCTTCTGATAGGAGCCGTTGGTAGCGCAGTGGATGGTAGCGTTCACACGGGAGTTAACGTAGCTGTTGGTAACGGTAACGGTAACATCAATATCGGATCCGGCAGCGGGGATTCCGTTGGAGCCGGCCCGGACGATGACCCAGCCGGTTTTGCCTTCCTTGGTCTCACCGTAAGCCCATCTGGTGCCGTCGGTGCCGATATAATCGAAGGAAACGGTAAAGGTGGTTTCCACCTTGCTGGTTCTCACTTCACCCTTTTTCACATTGGGCTTGGTGTAGAGCTTGCTGCTGGCCAGGCTGGACTTGGAGAGGGTGTAGTCGGCATTTCCGGCATCAGCCTCATCCATCGCGTCGGTGTAGGTCATTCCGTTAACCTGCCAATGGGCAACGAGCGTTTTTTCCGCGCAGTCCGCGTTCAGACTGGGAGCCCAGGCTTCATCCTCAATGTACCAGCCCAGGAAGATATATCCATTCCGGGTAGGCGTCACAGGATGACTTCCCGTCTTGGTGGTGTCGAAGAACATGGAATAGCTGTCGCCCTGGGGGAGAGAGCCGCCGTTGGCATCATAGGTAACGGCAACGAAGCTGGAGGGCGCGACGTTGGAGTAAACGTTGTTGACATACATGTTGGCTTCCACCCGGTGGCGGTCCGTATATTTATCGCCGCCATAGGTCATCAGGGCACTAAGCAGCTCATTGGCGCCGGCCTTGTTGATCACGGCGGTCTTCAGCACACCGCTGCCATCCATCCAGGCAGTGCCAAAGCCATAGGAGAAAATGACCAGGGCATCGTGCTGGTTCTGGGTCAGAGTCAGACCGTTGCTGCTGGCAAAGGCATTGACCTTCTTGTCAAAGTCCTTCAGAGCTTCCCGCAGAGCGGCGTCCGCCTCATACTCCCCCTTCAGGGTGTGGGTTTCGCTCTCGGCAGTGGGACTTCCGGTGCTGGGGTCGACCTTGTGACCCTTTCCGGTGCAGATCGTACCGTAGCCGATGCGGAACTCCTGGGTTCCCTCGACCTGGTAGCATTCAGATTCATACGTTGTCAGTTTCTTCAGGACCGTGATCGCGGCCTCGCTGGTCTTCAGGGACGCGGCGGAGGCGGTGATGGCGGAAACAGGCGCCAGGCTCACCAGCATGATCAGAGTCAACAGGAAGCATACGATTCTCTTCTTCATAGCTACTTACTCCTTTTCTTCTTATGTAAGTAACGGTATTATAACAGACCTGTTTACAAAATGCAATACCTTTTTTGAAAATAATTACATTTTTGTAACGAATTTTTTCCCGACTTTGTAACCGAATGGGCGAACGCTGTCGAAGGCCGGGGTAATTTGTCATTCTTTTCGGGCAGATACTACAAATTTCGACACTCTTTTCCCTTTTCCGGAGGCGCTTTCCGGTCTTCCGGGATTTCATCATTGACTTTCTTCCCGGCCGCTGGTATACTCCAAGGTAACATTACCATACCCGGGAGGTGGGAATATGGAAGAGAAAACCGCGCTGATCGGAATGAGCGGCGGTGTGGACAGCTCCGTGGCGGCTTATCTCATGGTGAAATCCGGCTACCGCTGCATTGGAGCGACCATGCGCCTGTACGACAATGAAACCCTGGGGCAGAGCAAAGAACGGACCTGCTGCAGCCTGGACGACGTGGAGGACTCCCGCAGCGTGGCCCGCCGGCTGGGGATCCCCTATTATGTCTTCAATTTTAAAGAGGATTTTGAAAAGCAGGTCATTGAGAAATTTGTAGACAGCTACGAGCAGGGCCTGACGCCGAATCCCTGCATCGACTGCAACCGCCACTTGAAGTTTGACCGTCTTCTGCGCCGGGCTCAGGAGCTTGGATATGAATATGTGGTTTCCGGACATTACGCCCGGATCCGGCGGGATGAGACTACGGGACGCTACCTATTATATAAGGCGGCAGACAGAGCCAAGGATCAGACCTATTTTCTCGCCTGCCTCAGCCAGGAGCAGCTTGCCCACATTCAGTTTCCCCTGGGCGGCCTGACCAAACCGGAAGTCCGGCAGATCGCTGAGGAAAACGGCTTTCTGAACGCCCGCAAGCACGACAGCCAGGATATCTGCTTCGTCCCCGACGGGGACTATGTGGCCTTCCTGGAGCGCTACACCGGAAAGACCTATCCCGCCGGGGATTATCTGGATCTGGACGGCAATGTGGTGGGCCGGCACCGGGGGGCCGTGTGCTACACCCTGGGCCAGCGGAAGGGGCTGGGCCTTGCCATGGGCGCGCCGGTGTACGTCTGCCGGAAGGATATGGAGAATAATACCGTCACCGTGGGTCCCGGGGAAGCGCTGTTCTCCGGCGCTCTGCGGGCCAACGACTGGCAGTGGTTCCCCTTCCCTGCCCTGCCCTCGCCCATGAAGGTCACCGTGAAAACCCGCCACAGCCAGGCGGAGCATCCGGCAACGGTCTATCCGGAAGCGGATGGGATTGCCCGGGTGGAATTTGACACACCCCAGCGGGCCGTCACCCCGGGGCAGGCCGTGGTGCTGTATCAGGACGATCTGGTCATCGGCGGCGGCACCATTACGGAAGCGCTGTAACGCATCCCAGGGAACTATGCATAGAATGAATTAAGGAGGAGCCGTTCGCTCCTCCTTAATATTATTTCTGATATTTTCCCGGTTTTCCTCCGCCGCGCAGAAGCTTTTTCCAGTCCGGACGGTAGTTGATCTGGACCAGGGCCAGCAAAGCCGCACCGCAGGCCAGACTGATCTTCCAGCCCAGGGAGAAGGCGGCGTTGCGGTAGGTGAAGGAAACGGTATGCTCCCCCTGGGTCAGCTCCACGGCCACCATGCAGTCCCCCACCAGGGTGAAGGAAACCTGTTCTCCGTCCACCGTGACGTACCAGTTGCCGTTCTGGGGGATGGAGGTATAGAGCAGGCCGTCCCGGTCGCAGCGGATCCGCCCCTGCACATAGGTACTGCGGAACTGCGTCAGCTCCAGGGTGGAAGCGTTCAGGATCTCATAGCCCTCCCGGAAGCGGTCATGATTCAAGATCGCCCCGCTGACCGTCATGGTGCTGGCCTCTCCCGCTTCGCAGACGATACGGATGTCGATGACATCTCCCGTTTTCACGTCTCCCACCGCCAGCATCTGGGGCAGGCTGATGGATTCCTTGTAAAGCTCCGTACCGTTGACGCTGACGTAGAAGCTGTTTCGCTTGGGCAGATTCAGATGGATACACACAAAGCCATCCCGATCGGCCACATAGCTGTAGGTCACATTGGAATTGGCCTGGCTGTCCGCGTACCGGCAGTAGCCGCTGGAATTACTCTCCGACACGGTGACGCCGTTGCCGGTTATGGTCAGGTTTTCCCCGGGAATACGGTGCCAGACATCGCTTTCCACGCCGGTGGCGGCGGTGAACAGCATATTCTGGAACTGGAAGGCGTTTCCGGAATCCTCAAAGGACAGCTCCGCCAGCTCCTTTTCCGCCAGGAACCCCAGGGGCAGGTAAGCCTGGTTTTCCAGCAGCACGGTGTCTCCGAAGTGGTTCACCTCCGTGAAGAAGGTGCTGGTCTTGTCCTTGCCGTCCCGTTCGATCATATACTTTAGTCCCAGAAACAGGTTGGCCACCGGAGAGCTTTCCTCGAAGAGGTAACGGTTGTAGGTGTTCTTGGCGCCGTAGCCCAGGGCCTTCATAAATTCCGTGACCTTCACATTGGCGGAGCTGGTAAAGGCGGACACGCCGTTGTAGCCGTTGAGAGCGCCGTCGTTCAGGGTCTGGGAATGGGTGGTCTCTGCCCGGTAGAACAGGTTGTTCCGCTCCCGCTCCTTCATATAGCGGATCACCGAAGCGGTGTAGGTGGTGCCCTTGGGATAGTTGGACACACCGGTGCCGGGGAAATACAGGCCGAAGCACACCAGATTTCCGATCAGCTCCGCGCACATGACCGTCAGCACCAGGGCACCGGCCCGGCGGCGCTGGCGGCTCTGCTCCGCCCTGGCCCGGGAGAGCTGCCGCTCGGTGGCGTTCTCCGGTACCGGGGTCGGCAGACTTCCGTAGACCATGGACAGCAGATACAGCAGCAGGAACACCAGATTGTAGATCACATACAGCGGGATATTCAGTTCCAGAGGCCCCAGCTCCACAGGAACGGTGGAGGTCAGCTCCTTGCAGCAGGCCAGCACCGCCGCCGCCAGAACACCGGCGGCTATGATCTGCTTCAAACTGAACTTCTCCCGGGTCACCCAGGCCCGATAGGCCATGTACAGCACCACAAAGCTGTACAGGAAGCTGAAGCGGTAGGGGATCATGTTGGTAAAGTGGAAGCCGTGCCAGATATAGTCCAGCTGGCGGATGATGAAGCTGATGTTGAAAAACAGCAGCAGGAACACCGCGCAGAGCTTGTCCCGGAGCTTCACATCCCCGGCCAGCAGATAAAGGAACATCAGAAATACGCTGATGATGCCGCAGTACACATTGGGAAGCCCCTCCTTGAAATTGGGTTCCAGGCTTCCGCCCATATTTCCGGCCACCTGACGCATGGCGTCCAGCAGACCCAGGATCGTGTTTTCGCCGGCGATGTTCAGGCTGAAGGTGGTGGGGAATTTGTTGACACTGGACTGGGTGGTCTGCAGCGCCGCCAAGGCAGGCAGCTCCAGGATGGCCGTCATGCCGATGGCGATGGCGGAGAACAGGGCGATCCGGCAAAGGTCCCCAAAGAACTTTTTCCAGCCGCCCCAGCGGCAGATCTGATAGATGAAAAACAGCAGAAATACAAAGATGCAGGTAAACAGTCCGATATAGTAATTGGAATAAATGGACTGGAACAGGGTCAGGGTATACAGCAGGAATTTCTTATCCCGCAGAAGGCAAACCATTCCCAGCACCACCAGCGGCAGAAGGGCGAAGGTATCCAGCCACATAACGTTCCACTGAAAGCCCAAAGCCCAGGCGCACAGGCCATAAAAGGCACCGAACAGGGAAATGGACAGGTCATCCCTGCCAAATATCTTTTTCAGGAAAAGGGCAAAGAACGCTCCCGCGAGGCCCAGCTTCACCGGTACCAGCAGAGAGAAAAATTCCAGCAGGAAATCCTCCGGCACAAGCACGCTGAGCAGATTCAGCGGCGAGGCCAGATAATAGGAGATCAGCCCCAGGTAATCCATGCCCATTCCCACGCTCCAGGTATAGAGCAGGCCCTCGCCCCCGAGAATGGCCCGGCGGAACTGCACAAAGAAGGGATAGTACTGGTGGTACATATCCGAATACAGCATGGAGTATTTGCCGAAGGGCTCGTACTGGCTGACCAGCATGACGAACAGCATCCCCAGGCAGGGCAGCGCGAAGGCCAGAGCCGTATAATTCCATTTGAAGGGTTTCCTCTTCCTCTGCGGCAATTTCATAGTGATCCCCCAGTTTTGCATATTAAAGTATAGTTTACCACTTTTTTTCACCGGGGTAAAGGGTTCCGGTCCGAAATTTTGAAAACAAAAGATTAAGTTTTTTTAAAGCCATTCCCCGGAGGATACTGCCGCTGAAGAAGCGCCTTGTAAATGATCGTTTACGCTCGCACCTAACGTAGGGCGGGGGCTTGCCCCCGCCGACGCACCAATGGTTTTGCATATCCGCGTCTAACGCAGCCGATCAAATGGGCGAGCCCCCGCCCTACGTTGGATGCGGCATTGTATGGTAGATGATGCGCTAAACGATCATTTACCGCCCCTCTTCCGATCTGAGGGACGCCAAAAAAACAGACGGTGCCGCCTTTTGCGACACCGTCTTGATTGATCAGTCAAAATCCTGGTCGTCCGGCACGCCGTCGCCGTCGGAATCGTCCGTGGTCATGACCTCTCCGAAGCGGACCCGGCGTTTGATCTTCGTCTCCTCCACCTGCTGGTGGATCAGCTCCTTGACGAAGATGGGATCCTTGATGTTTTTCAGCACCAGGTTGGGCATGGTCTTGTCGGAGGACATCACCGTCACCGTTCCCACGCCGAAGATCCGCTGCCAGAGGCTGCGGTTGGTGTCGATATCCCGGACCCGGTACAGGAGGACCTCGTCGTCCTTGATGTTCAGAAAGCCCTCGGAAATAAACAGCCGGTCCTCGGACAGAGCATAGCGGGTAAAGCTCAGCGGAAGTCCCAGATGACGCTTGCGATCCTTCCACAGGTATTCAATGGTAACGGACATTGGCCGATCCTCCTTTGCGTTTTTCTATATTTTACCCCCGGCATAATAGAATGTCAAGTGAAGGAATCGTTAACAGCCCCTCTCTGCCCCGGCCGCTGCCGATTCCCCCAGAGAAATCCCCCGCCAGGCAAAGTCTTTCACACCGGTTATATTTGGGGGGAAGCGATTCACAGGATCAGGCAGATCAGCCCCGTAGCGCCCTCGTTGACAATCCGGGTCAGCGTCCCCCGGAATTTGCTCCGGACATCCTCGGGCATCTGCAACAGCTTGGCGGTGAGGCCCTCCTGGATCAGGTCATATACCGATTTTCCGAAGATGTTGCTCTGCCAGAGCTTTTCCGGATCCTTCCCCGTCAGATGGTCGATCAGGTCCCGGGACTGCTTTTCATCGCCCACCATGGGACTGATCTCCGTATCGATATCCACCCGCACCATATGAATGGAGGGCGCCCCCGCCTTCAGCTTTACCCCGTAGGACCCGCCCTTGCGGATCAGCTCCGGCGTCTCCAGCTTCATCTCCCCAGCGGCGGGCATGACGACGCCATAGCCCGTGGCCCGCACGGCGGAGAGGGCGTCGGCAATCTGGTCGTAGTCCTGCTTCACCTTGGCCAGCTCCATCAGCAGCGACAGAAGCTGAGCGTCGTTTTCAATGGGGATTCCCGCCTTGGCGCTGAGAATCTCGTAGTACAGCGCCTCCGGAAGCACGATTGCACAGGAAACCACGCCGCTGGCCAGATCCACCCCCCGCAGGGTGTAGTCCTGGACCTGGGGAAGCTCCCGGAGCTGCTCCAGCGTTTCCTCCGCGTGACCCAGGCTGTCGATCTCCCCTGCCCGCTGCAGAAGGGCCTGGTACAGCGCCGCTTTCACCGGATGGTCCTGCTCCAGGGCGTCCAGCCACCGGGGCAGATGGACATGCAGCTGCGTCATGGGGAAGGTGAAAAGCAGGGCCTTGATCAGCCGGGTGATCCCCGCCGCGTCAATGGCCTGACAGTCTGCCACCACCGGCTCCGTGCCGAAGGCCTTCCGGATGGCGTTTTTCACCGCACCGGCAGCCTCGCCCCCGGGATTGCGGGAATTGACAATGACCAGATAGGGTTTGCCGGTTTTCTGCATATCCGTAATGGCCTTGCGCTCTGCCTCCACGTAATCCTCCCGGGGGATATCGGTGATGGTGCCGTCGGTGGTCACCACCAGGCCGATGGAGCAGTGCCCCTCCATCACCTTTTTCGTTCCCAGCTCCGCCGCCTGGGTCATGGGGATCTCATGATCGAACCAGGGGGTGGTAACCATCCGCGGCACCCCATCCTCCTCCGCCCCCACCGCACCGTCCACCATGTAGCCCACCGAATCGATCAGGCGTACCCGCAGCCGGGTGGCGCCGTCGGGGCAGATCTCCACCGCCTCCTCCGGCACAAACTTGGGCTCCGAGGTCATGATGGTCTTTCCGGAGCCGCTCTGGGGCAGCTCATCCCTGGCCCGTTCCTTTCGGTAGGGGTCCTCGATGCCGGGGATCACCAGTTCCTCCATGATCCGCTTGATTAGGGTGGACTTTCCGGTCCGCACCGGGCCCACCACCCCTACATAAATATTACCGCCGGTCCTGGCGGCGATGTCCGCATATATCTGATCCATAGCCAGCCTCCTCTTCCGGCAGGAGGGACTCCTGCCATGGGTTTACCACAGGGTATGTCCCGGAGGGAAAAAATAGAACAGCCGGGAAGACCCCGGCTGTTTCCATTTTATGCCAGGGCGCTCCATTTTTCCGCGCCCCAGGTAACGATTGCCCGGAACAGCCCCCAACAGATCCCGCCCAGAACCAGGGCGCAGAGAGCCAGAAAGGCGTTGGGGGACAGATAAGCCGACAGCCCCAGGTAGCAGCCCCCAAGAACCAGCGGAAGGGCCATCATGGGGAACATGGTGAAAAACGCCGCCATTCCCTGCTTGCAGGGGTACGCCTCGCTGAGCCAGTCCAGCTTGGCCCACTTCAGACCGCAGACCATTCCCAGCATTCCGCACAGCACCGTCAGGATCCCGGGTACCAGGCCGCAGAGCAGGATCGCCGGAATGCCGCAGCCGTAGGCGGCAGCCAGAACCACCCCGGACAGAACCGTCACCGGCGTTGTCAGCAGAATATGGAATCTCAGCTTCGCCAGCAGAATCTGCCTGGGAGACACCGGCATGGATTTCAGAATCCACAGATTTTTCCCCTCCAGGGAAACCGAGGGCGCGGAGACGAACATCATGGATGCCAGAAAGCCCAGCATGGCGCAGATGATCAGAGGAAGATACGGTCCCAGCTCCAGGCCTTCCCGGGCAAGACTGTCCAGCACCGGTTCCAGCCTGCTCCGGAAGATCACCCCGGCCGCCCCCAGGACCGCCGTCATCAAAACGCCCAGTCCCACATTGGTCAGGTAGACCGGACTGCCAAGAAAGTGCCGCCATTCCTTGCCGGTGATGGCCATGGAAGGACTGGCCGTTTTCACGGCGCTCATGTCCAGTCTGCGCCGTTTCCCGCCGCGGCGGGAGGTCGCCGTCTTCAGAAAGGTTCGGGCCAGCAGCCAATACACGCCGCCGAAGGCCGCGCCGCAGACAGCCAGAAACGCCGCAAGGCACCCCGGATTCCCGGTGCTGCCGGCTCCCAGAGCATACAGCGGCCACCCCCAGCTTTTCATTGCGCTTCCAATGGAGGCTCCCTCCATGGCCAGGGAATTCATCAGCTTCCCCGCCTGAGAGTATGCCCCAAAATAGATTCCCAGGAAGGCCACCATATACACCGCCGAGGCAAGGCTCCTGTTGATCCGGTTCAGCAGCAAGTGAAGCCCCCAGCCCAGCAGACAGGAGATCGCCTGAGAAAGGAAGCACAGGCCCACCAGTCCCAGCAGCTGGAAAATGAGGTTTCCCAGGGAAAACTCCGTCAGAACCGCGAACATCCCGCAGGCCGGAAGCACCACCAGGCCGCAGAACAGGAGGTTGAAGCCCAGCAGGGGCACCATCCGGCTCATCAGGATCATCCCGGGACGGATGGGCATGCTCAGCAAAAGATCGTTGTCCTTAGCGTCATACAGCTGGCTCTGGGTCATAAACACGCCTCCGAATACGGAGAAGGCCAGGCCCATCGATCCTGCCATGGAAAAGTACAGCCAGTCCAGTCCCTGGGCGTGGTAGGCAGGGGCCAGCTGCGCGAAGAGCATGCACATGGCTCCCGCGATCACCACCGCCACATACAGGTAAAGCAGTGCGAACAGCACCATCATGCCCTTGCCCGTTTTCTTTTTCCGTCTCGTCCGGGAGAACATGCCAGCCAGAAGCCCCCGGAAACGGACGGCGATCAGCGTCTTTATCATACCCGTTCCTCCAGCTCCAGGAAGACCTGCTCCAGGGACGTATCTCCCCGAACCTCCTCCATGGTTCCGCTGGTGACCAGCCTGCCTCCTTTGATGATGGCCACCTTATGACACAGCTTTTCCGCCACCTCCAGCACATGGGTGGAGAAGAAAATGGCGCCGCCCTCCTGGCAATGCTTCGTCATCACCTGCTTGAGCTGATGGGAAGCCACCGGGTCCAGTCCCACGAAGGGCTCATCCATCAGAATCAGCTTCGGCTTGTGAATCAGCGCTCCGATCAGCGCCACCTTCTGCTTCATACCGTGGGAGCAGTCGGAAATGGGCAGCGTCAGATCATCCGTCATTCCCAGAAGCTCCCCGTAATGGCGGATGCGCTCCTTCCGGTCCTGTCCGCTGACGCCGTAAATGTCGGCCACAAAGTTCAGATACTGAATTCCCGTTAGGAACTCGTACAGGTCCGGGTTGTCCGGCACGTAGGCCAGCTCCCGCTTGCAGCCGATGGGATCTGTCTGAATGGATTTTCCGTCGATCAGGATCTCCCCCCGGTCAAAGCGCAGGATCCCGCAGCAGGCCTTCAGGGTGGTGGTTTTTCCCGCGCCATTGTGCCCGATGAATCCGAAGATCTCTCCCGGAGCAATATGCAAGGACAGGTCGTCCACAGCCTTCTTTTCCCCGTAGGTTTTGGTGAAGTGTTCAATACGAAGCATACCGTTTCCTCATTTCCGTTTCATATTTTCTGATGTGCTTATCGGCTTTGTTCAGCTGTCCGATAAATTGGTGTTTGTAAGGATTCCGCAACGCAAAACCTTCCCCCTCGGGGGAAGGTGGCACGGCGAAGCCGTGACGGATGAGGGGAAGCGTGGAGATTTCCTCGGCGATAACGATAAAAGGAGAAAATTACCGACATGGTACTCCCAGTGTGCGCACTGGGGCACCTTCCCCCGAGGGGGAAGGTCTTGCTCAGCACCCCTACAAATTCCAATTTATTGCTTTGCTGAGTAAACCGATATGCGCATTTTCTGATCTGTTTTCGCAGATCGCGGTTTGCGGGACTATCCCGATGACATTATCCTAACACATGACGCAACGTCATATGCAACCCCTTCCCCAGGGGGATTTTTTCAAAAACACAGCAATTCCCTTTTGGCTATGCAGAAACGATCGTTTCGCGCTGCATCCCGCGTAGTAGCGCGTTAATGCCAAAGCTTTATGTTTTCGTAGGGCGGGGTCATGACCCCGCCGACCAGGTGGCGATGATTGAGTGGCTGGTTGAATGGTACAGGGTACCCTC